>CAUQOI010000015.1:0-26837 GCA_963519525.1 uncultured Campylobacter sp. | reverse complement strand
TCTATTTTTTGCGCGGATAAAACGGAAGCTAATTCGATATTTTCGTGCGCGCTAAAGCCTTTAAAAAGATAGTGCGCCTGAAAAATAATCCCGAAATCAAATCTGCGGATACGCAAAAGCTCGTTTGCCGATAGGTCGTAAAGCGACTTGCCGCCATAGATAACTTCGCCGTTTTTGGGTCGTAAAAGAGTGGAAAGTATGTGGAGTATGGTTGATTTGCCGCAGCCGCTGACGCCCGTTATGGCGCAACTGCCGCCGGCATTTACGCTTAAATTTACATCCTCAAAGAGCGTATAATCATACGCAAAGCCTAGATTTACGCCCTTTAGGATTTCCATAAATTTAGCCTATTTGCGCCGCAACCTCGGCCGCAAAGTCTTCGTTTTTCTTCTCTAAGCCTTCGCCAAGCTCGAAGCGAACGTATTTTACTACTTCGATCTTGCCGCCTAGCTCTTTGCCTTTTTCTTCAACGACTTGCTCGATAGTTTTTTTATCGTCCATTACGTAAAACTGTCCAAGTAGCGTAAGGCGCTGATCTAAAACGGTGTTGTCGGCATAAAATCTCTCGATCTTGCCAGGGATGATCTTATCCCAAATTTTCTCAGGTTTACCCTCGGCTTTCAGCTCTTCCTCGATAGCTTTCGTAGCTTTAGCAAGCTCTGCATCGCCTATTTGGCAGCGACTTGCATACTCAGGGATGTGGTGAAGCGGCTTGCCTAGGCGTTTTAGCTCTTCATTGTCTTTTTCGAGCTCGGCGCGAAGTGCGATAAATTCCTTCTCGACAAAATCTTTATCAAGGTCTTTATAGCTTATTACGCTTGGTTTCATAGCAGCTGCATGCATGCACAAATTTCTTGCAAATTCAGCCGCTTTGTTAGCGATTTCTACGCTTTCGCAAGCTAAGCCGATAAGTACGCCTACGCGGCCATTTGAGTGTACATAGCCGTTTACTACGCCTTTGTCGTCAGCTTTTATAGTCTCAAAGCGGCGAACGACCAAATTTTCGCCGATAGTAGCGATCTGGCTTTTGAAATAATCCTCAAATTTAACGCCGTTGATAACGCTTGCATTTAGGCTCTCGACGTCTTTTATCAAATTTGTCTGAATGTGCGCCGTAGCGTCTTTGGTCAAATTTTGAAACTGAGCGTTTTTAGCGACGAAGTCAGTCTCAGAGTTTATCTCGCTGATGGTTGCTGTTTTGCAGTGATCGCAAACAACAACGCTCACAAGACCCTCGCTAGCTAGGCGGTCAGCCTTTTTAGCGGCTTGACCTAGGCCTTTTTCGCGCAATATATCGACGGCTTTTTCCATATCGCCGTTAGCTTCAGCTAGCGCCTTTTTGCAGTCCATCATTCCGGCTCCGGTTGATTCGCGGAGCTCTTTTACCATTTGTGCGCTGATTTCCATTACTCTTCGTCCTCGCTGAAGTCCTCAGAGAAGTCTTCGCTCGCAGCCTCGTTTACGACTGCGTCTTTTTCGGCTTGGCTTACAGCCTCTTTGCCTTCTTCTTGCTCGCCGCCGTCTTTTTCAAGCTGAGAGCGTCCCTCGATGATAGCCTCAGCCATCTCCTGGCAGAAAAGCTGAACAGAGCGGATCGCGTCGTCGTTGCCAGGGATAGGGAAGTCGATAACGTCAGGATCGCAGTTTGTATCGATCGGGGCTACGACAGGGATTTTTAGGCGGTTAGCTTCTTGAACGGCGATTTTTTCTTTTACGGTGTCGATGACGAAAATCATATCAGGCACGGTTTTTAGATTTCTGATACCGCCTAGAGACGCTAGAAGCTTCTCTTTTTTGCGGCGAAGCATTAGCGCTTCTTTTTTAGTTAGTAAATTTATAGAGCCGTCTTCTTCCATAGCCTCGATTACTTCGAGCTTGCGGATAGATTGGCGGATAGTGCCGAAGTTCGTCATCATGCCGCCTAGCCAGCGGTGATTTACATACGGCATGCCGCATTTTTCAGCATACTCTTTTAGAGTTGCGCCGGCTTGCTTTTTAGTGCCTACGAAAAGTATAGTCTTACCCTCTGCAGCCGCATCGCGAACGACGTTATAAGTGTAGCGGAAGTAGCGGATAGTTTTTTGTAGATCTATGATATAGATACCTTTTCTCTCGCCGAAAATGAATTTTTTCATCTTCGGATTCCATCTGCGCGTTTGGTGTCCGAAATGAACGCCGCACTCTAGCAAATCTCTCATTGTTACCATGAGTTTTCTCCTTGTGGGTTTCCCCGAAATTTAGGTTTCTCCTCCACACCCATTAACATTTGCTTTTGACAAACGCAACCAAATTTTAGGACTGGTGTGTGTGAATTGAAGCTTGGATTATATTTAAAAATAACTGAATTAAAGCTAAATTTAATATAATCCAAGCCTCGGCGCGGTTAAATTTTGCGCCGTAAAGACGAGACGACCGCAAAGGTCGTGAGCGAAATTATTCGCTAAATTTAAACTCGCCAAATTTAACAAAGCGGCATTGCTTCAAATTTCACTCAAAAAATCCCTTTTTCACGAGCTTGCCCTCTTTTACGCAAAACTCCCCTTTCGCGATCACGCTATCTAGGTTTAAGGCTTCGTCAAATACCGCAAAATCGGCGTCAAAGCCCGTTTTTATCTCGCCTTTGTCGTTTAAATTTAGATATTTTGCGACGTTTTTGCCCATCATGCTTAGCGCTTGCGGGATGGTTAAGATTTTATTTTTCACGCAGGCCTGAATGACCTCTAAATTCGTCTCGCACGAGGCGCAGCCGTAGCCCACCAGCGCGCCGTTTTCGTCAAATCTAGGCACGCTGCCGTTGCCGTCCGAGCTCATCGTTAGGCGCTCTAAATTTAGCCCGTTAGCAAGCCCATACGCGATAGCTTCGTGAAGCGGCATAAACTGGCTTCCGCCGCTCGTGATGTCGATGTAGCCGCCCATTTTTTGAAATTTGATCGCCTCGTCAAAGAGCTCTTTCGTCCGCGCGCAGTGCGTCGGTGAGAAGTAATTAACGGGGAAAGAATAATCCTTGATCACGCTAAAAATCAGGTCAAATTTATCCGCTAGCCCGCCCATGTGCATGTGCAGCACGCCACCTTTTTTCGAGATCATTCCGCCGATGCGTATCTGCGTCAGGGTCTTGATGAGCTCTTGGGATGTCGGGTAGCTGCCGCGGTTGTCGCTCATCGCGATCTTACAGCCGATGACCTTGTCGATGAGCACCAGATCGCGCGTGACGGAGCCCGTAAATGTAACGCTAGGCAGCGCGTAAGAGCCCGTGTGGATGAAGGTCGAGATGCCCTCGTATTCAAGCGCCTTGGCCTTTGAGTAGAGATTCTCTAAGCTCCTCGTGCACCCGTCGGTACCCAGCGTGCCTACGACCGTCGTCGTGCCGTGGCGGATGATCCCAGATAGCGTTATTTCGGGCGTTCGCGAGTGATAGCCCGCCTCGCCTCCGCCGCCTGTGATGTGCACGTGCTGATCGATGAGTCCGGGCGCTAAAATTTTGCCCTCTAGATCGTAAATTTCAAGCCCATCGACTCGAAAATCAAGCCCCTTAGAAACGGCTAAAATTTTACCTCCGCCGAGCAAAACGTCGCTCTTGCCGACGTGTTCAGGCGCGTATAGATCGGCATTTTTAAGTAACAGCATATTTTCTCCTTTACTTTGGATTTTTGATTGTAAATTTTACGTTTTTTTGGCTTTTTTGACTGCGATATCGCGCCGTCATTTTACATCAAATTTGATAAAAACCGGATATTTAGGTTTTAGCCGGAGAAACGGCGATTTGGATGATGCTTGGATTTTATTTTTGTAGATTAGGCGGGCGGAGTCAAATTTAGCAACCTAACCGCTTAGCTGCACGCTTTCTTCTATCTTCATTAGTCCCGTAAATACGCGCTCGACGGCCTCTTTTTGCTCGCTAGAGATTTCGATCTTTTTCTCGTTTAAAAGCAAATTTACGAGCTGCTCGTTTTGCAGCGTCTGGACGTCAAATTTTCTCGCGTTTGCGGCGATTTTTGCCGCGAGAGGATTTTTTGATTTAAAATTTTCGTATGGCATTTTTCTCGTTTTTTGGTGGATTTTGGGATTATTATAAAAAATTTGTCGTAAATTTTAGCTCAAATTTAACCTCAGCACGCGCCTTGCAAAGCGCAAAACGCGCAACCGAGTTAAATTTATGACGCTAGCCCTCTAACGTTTTAAAATTTTAGCGTTTTCGCAACCGACGTCTAACCCCATCTTGCAAGCTTTTTCGTAAAATTTAACCGCAACCTTGACGTCCGCTTGCGCGCCCATACCGCGCTCGCTCATGTAGCCCGCCTCGTTGCAACCTTTGGCTAGGCCTAGCTCGCATGCGTTTTTATAGAGCTCGTACGCCCGCGCTTCGTCTTTTACCGTGCCGGCGCCCGTCTGATGAGCGTACGCTAATGCGTAGCAGCCTAGTTTATCGCCCATTTTGCAAGCTCGCTCGTAAAATTTAGCCGCCGTCTCAGGCTGTCTTGCTGCGACCTTGCCGCTAGCAATCATCGCGCCTATGTCGTAGCAGGCACGCGCGTGTCCGCCTTCGCATGCTAGATTAAAGAGTCTCGCCGCCTCTTTGAAGTCCGAAACTCGGTACATCGCTAGCGCGTCTTCAAACTGCTTATTTGCCGAATTCGCAGGCGCGCTCGCAGGGACGCTTGCCATCTCGTTTGAGGATCTCGTTTGCGCCGCAAAAAGTACGCTCGCGGCAATAACCAAACAAACTAAAATTTTTCTCATTTGGACTCCTTTTTATGAGATATTAGTTTAAATTTTAGCCCTTTTTGATAAACATAAATGAAATTTTAACTAAACTTGCCGAGCCGCACGCTCGCAAAGACCTAAATTTAGGCTCCAAACGGTCAAATTTTGATTCTATTTCGGCAAGATTTTATTCATCGCAAAGCCGCAAAATCGCCCCGTGACGCCCTCTCTACGGTAGGAAAACAACTCCCCCGTCTCAAACGTACAGCGCGGATCAAACTCCGCTCGCCCTACGCCAAGCTGCGCAAATTCGTCCCGCAAGGCCGTCTCCATATCAAATTTGCCATCTTTTTTATAGCAGTTAAACTCGCCAAGATCAAGCTCGCCCACCTCGTAGCTTCGCGCCTTGATATTTGCGCCGACGAATACGCGCAGATCGCTCGCCTCGCAGCCAAACTCGCTTTTCATCAACTTGACTGCATTCGTGCAAATTTTACCCGTTACGCCCGCTCTGCCCGCATGCACTGCGGCAACTACGCCCTGCCTCTCATCCGCGATCAAAACGGGCGAACAGTCGGCGACCAAAACGCAAAGCGCAACGCCTCTAAGCGCCGTTATCACGCCGTCGCAAGACAGCAGCTCATCCTTTAAATCTCGCAAAATTTCCACGCGATTTGAGTGAATTTGACGCATAAATTTTAGATTAAAAGGCGCGATACCGAGCGCAGCGGCTAAAATTTCGCGGTTTTTCGCGACATTTGCGGGCAGGTCTCCGATGTGACCCGCTAAATTCAACCCCTCGTACGCCCCTTCGCTCACGCCGCCAAATCGCGTCGTAAAGCCGAGCTTCAAGCGCTCGCTCTCAAAAACTACGTCTAAAATTTCCCGCTTCATTTTTTCCTTTTTCGTCGCCGTGCGCTCCGCAAAGAGCGCGATTTTGCAGGCAAAATTTATGAGCTATAAATTTTGCTTCGCAAAAGTCTAATAAAGGCTCGCGATGTGCTGAGATTCGTCCCAGCTGATCTCGCTTTTGCCGTCATTTTTGGCACCGCGGCCAAACTCCAGCTGCCTAGCTACGTAGCGCGCTAGCAGGTCACTTTCTACGTTTACGCGGCGTCCAGGCTCAAACTCGCCAAACAAGCTCTCCTTAAAAGTGATCGGGATGATCGTGAGGCGCACGCCTGCAGGCAAAACTTCGTTGATCGTGAGGCTCACGCCCTCGACTGCGATGCTGCCTTTGTTCGCCATCAAAGGCATGACGCTAGAGGGCAAATTTATATAAAAATCAACCCCGTTTTCGCGCCGCTCTATGCGCGCGACCTCGCCGATAGCATCTACGTGGCCTTGCAACAGATGTCCGTCCACGCGGTCGGCTAACCGCATCGCAGGCTCGATATGCACGCGTCCGCGCAAATTTTCCGTCGCGATGTGCGCTCTAGTCTCGGCGCTAAGCTCCACGCTAAAGCCATCCAAGTGCAGTTGCGTCACGCTAAGACACGCGCCGTTTACCGCGACGCTATCGCCTAAATTCGGGCGGTATGCGGCTTTTAGTCGCAGGTTATTTTGCGAATAGCTCGCAACCTGCGCGATCTCTCTAATCAGTCCGTTAAACATTTTTCGTCCTTAAATTTTGAGCTATTTTATAAAATTTAGCCTCAGAGCGGGCTAAATTTACCGTCTAAATTTTAGCCGCCCGATTTTTTGGCGCGACGCAAATATGCAAAACTAACAGGATAATCGCGCCCTGCCTCGGTAAATTTAATACACTTTAAAAATATTTAAGATAAAATAATCGCCAAATAATAATCATAAGAAACGATAAACTTGAAAAAATCACGACTAGGCCTGCTTGAGACCGATATTTTAGACGTTTTGGACCAAAACGAGCTCGCCAAATTTAACCGCGAGTTTCTAGCCAAAGGCGCCGCGATCTACGCCGAATCCATCAAAGTCGTGATATTTAAAAGCGGCTCGGGCAAGCTCTCGTTTTTCGAGGACGGCGAAGAGTTTATCGTCTATCACCTCCAAAAAGACAACATCTCGATCGTGGACGACGTGTGCGTGCTAGAGATCCTAGAGGACAGCGAGATCTACTCGATCGATGCAGACGACATGGGCGAACTGCTAAAAAACGAGAGATTTGCCAAAGCATACGCCGACACGCTCGTAAATATCTCGCTACTGCAGCGCCAAATCATAAAATCGATACTTTTTGAAAGCGCGAAAGGGCGCATCGCAAACTTCCTCGTCGAGCTCGCCGCCGAGCAAAATTTGACGCAAAACGGCTATCACTACGTCTTTTTACCCTTTTCACTAAAGGTGCTTTCAAGCTTCGTCGGACTCAAGCGCCAAAGCGCAAGCACCGCGTTTAACGAACTAATCAAAGACGATATCATCAGGCGCATAACGCCGCATGAAATTTTGATAGTGGATTACGAAAAACTGCAAAGCTATACGAACTAAAATTTAAATTTACGAGCCTAGACCAGCGCCGCAAAAACCTAAATTCGGTTTTTAAATTTGATGTAGTTAAATTTGTAAATTTAGCAAGCCATGAGATAAATATTCAAGACGGATTGTGTGTAGTTTAAATAGTTTTTGGCGGATACGACGGGAGCGGACCGGTCATCCGTGACCCGAGTATCCTAGCCGAAAACTATTTGAAATCCAGCCGAGCCGGGGAATTAAAATTACTTCTTTTTCATGTCAAATTTATTCGCCATAAATCCAACTAGCCCCACAAAGAAAAGCCCGCCGCAGATATTACCCAGCGTAACCGGAACTAGGTTTTTAACGATGAAATTTCCCCAGTTTAGCACATCTAGCTTATCGGCCGTAGTGTGGAGCAACGCTGCTGCTGCATTGATGTCGCCGCCGCTTGCTGCGATGTAGTGGGCTTTAGAGATGATGGCTTCGGTGATGATGAACATATTTGCCACGCAGTGCTCCATAGAGCATGCGACAAACGCGCCGATCATCCACATAATCGCAAAGAATTTACCCGCAAGGTTGCTCTCGCTGGTCGCAGTCCAGATAGACATACAAACAAACACGTTACAAAAGATACCGCGGATAAATAGCTCGTGAAACGGCGCAGTGATCTTACCGATACCTGCCGGTACGAAGTGCTGCAAGATGTAGCCGTCGTATTTTAGCGGTAAGCCAGAGTAGTAGTACATATAGGCAATTAGCGCGCCGCCGACGAAGTTAAAAAACCAAACGATCGCCCAGTAGCTGAAGGTCTTGCCTAAATTTAGCTTGCCTTCATACGCGCTAACGCCGCTTAAAACCGAGCTAGTAAATAGATGCCCGCCGTAGAAAACGACCATCATGAGACCGCAGCTAAATGTGATGCCGCCGATGAAATTTGCAAGACCGATAGACTGTTTTTCAGCCATGCCCACGGTCGAGTGCGCCCAGAAAATATCGCCCATCGCGATCGCCGCGCCCGCCATGATGGCTAGAAAAATAATGCTTACTAACGGAGTATGCGCCTTGTGCTCCATCGAATTTGACACCGCTTGCGCGGTTTCTGCAGGATTTAACATCTCTCCCTCCTCCTAATTTAAATTTTTATCTATCTCCAAGATACGTTCAAAGGCTTTTTGCGCGCTTTTTTTCGCATTTTCACTTAAGCCCTCTTTAAAATCAAGCACGTTTTCAAGCAAAACGCTAATGCCTAAAAACAGCGTTTTGGGGCAAATTTTACGTAGGTAACTCAAAAGCACGGGCGTGGGCAGATTGTGCGTCGAGTAGATATAGTCGCGCTCGTTACTTAGATCAAAAAACTCGATCGCGCCGTCTTTAAATCCGCTCATCGCATCTACCACGACGATGATGTCGGGCTCAAATTCGCGAAGCGCGCCAAACTCGTTTTCAGGCACGTCCTGTCCGTAAAATACCCGCCAATCTTTCAAATTCGCCTCGACGATCCGCCCGGTTTCGTTGCCTACGTCGTCGTCGCCGCGCATGGGATTGCCGATGCAAAGAAGCGCCTTTTTCATCAAAAATCCTTCCTAAGCACCAGATATCCCTCGCGTAAATTTTCAAGCTCTTTTTTTAGCTCGCATTCGCAAAGCTCGGGGATGAGCCTAACCGCATGCTCCCTAAATATCTCCACCTCGAAATACTTACTCAAATTTCCAAGCTTAAATTT
The DNA here is from genome assembly GCA_963519525.1 of uncultured Campylobacter sp. GTDB lineage: Bacteria > Campylobacterota > Campylobacteria > Campylobacterales > Campylobacteraceae > Campylobacter_A. Next base: position 17,977 of record CAUQOI010000015.1, on the reverse strand, counting down.
GACGTATTCGCCGCCGTTAGCGACGATACGCTCATATTCCTCGTCTGCGATATCGAGTAGCTTCTGGCTAAAATCGATCGTACCCACGCCGTGACCGACGCAGGTAGAAAAGAGCTTGATATCCTTTAGCTCTTTGGGCATTTTTTCGTTTTCGTCCATGTGGCGGCGAGTGAGCTTATAGACTCTTATCATCTTTTATCCCAGATTTCTTTTTTGACGTCGATCGCATTTTCGCCCTGTTTTGCATTTGCGTATTTTAGATAGACGTCGTTATATAAAAGCCCCATGCACTCGGCATATCTAGGATCTTCTTCTTTATACATGGCTTCTAGTATCGCTTTTTTAGTCGCTGCTACGTCATGGATATCTGGCGATGTTTTGGCTGCGTCCATATACTTAGCAAACAGCGTCCTACCAAATATATAGCTCATTAGCCTCTTTGACTCGGCTTCCAAATCTCGCTCAAAAAGTATGTCGCCCATGATGGACTCTTTAACGGCCGGAACTTTACAGTCGTCCTGCTCGAAGCTTCTTTTTTGTAGCTTTTGATCTATGATGCCAAGAGCCATGCCAAGGCCGTATATGACACTAGCCGGATGCGGAGGACAGCCCGGGATATAGACGTCTACGGGGATGATCTTATCTATACCGCCCCAAACGCTATATGCGTCGTAGAATATACCGCCAGTACTTCCGCATGCGCCAAATGCAACCACGATCTTTGGATCAGGAGCTGCTTCGTAAGCGCGAAGTAGCGGATAGTACATCTGGCGCGTAACTGGGCCGCTGCAGACTAGAATATCTGCGTGGCGAGGGTTGGCTACGAGCTTAAAACCGAAGCGCTCAGGGTCCCACATCGGCGTAATGGCGGCGAAAATTTCTATCTCGCAGCCGTTGCAACTGCCGCAGTCGATACGGTAAACGCTAAAGCTTCGTTTGATATTTTTTAAATGCTCTAGCTTTGCGGTTAGGTCGTTTGCCGTTTTTATGTTTTCGGGAACTTGATAAAGGCTCATTTTATCCCCTCCTCTACGTCTTTAGTTAAGCGCTCGACAGATTGCGCTTTTTTGCACTCTGGGCAGATATAGAGATAGTTTTTAGCTTCCTCTAGCCTACCCGGGAGTAAATTTGCCGTACTAAGCTTTGAAAAAGTATAGTTGATGAGGCGAACCGGCGTATACGGTTTGCCGCAGCATTTGCACTTTTGCATCTCCAGCTCGCCGCGTTGTATCAGCGCGCTCTTGTCAAATTTAACCGCAAGCTCAAAACCCTGGCTTAAGCGCACGCCGCCGGTCGGACAAACCTCGTCGCAGCGTCCGCAAAATATACAACGTCCGCAATCAAACTGCCACACGAGCTTATCTTGCTTTTCGTTCATTTTTAGCTCTATGGCGTTACTAGGGCACGCTACGCCGCATGCCGCGCAACCTACGCAAAGCTCATAGGTATAAAACGGCTGCCCGCGGAAATTGTCGGGCACTTTGTAGGGCTCAAACGGATAGGCGTAGGTCGCCTTTCCGTATTTTTCGGTTATGTCAAATAACTTCATCATCTTAAATCCTTTTTGCTAATCTTGCCGGTTTGGCAAAATCTCTTAAGGTCTTTTTCGGTTAAAATTTTACTCTTTTTAGTATTTACGTCCACGACCGTAACGCGCTCGGTGCACGAATAGCACGGGTCGAGCGAGCAGACGATTAGCGCCGCGTCCGATATGTTATTTCCGCGGAACTGATAGCGAAGGCTCGGCCAGTTGTTATACGTAGCCGCGCGGCATCTCCAGCGGAAAACCTTCTGCGCGCTGCCTTGCATGATCCAGTGTACGTTTTCTCCGCGAGGAGCCTCGTCGTATCCGAGCGCAAAATTTTCAGGCTTGATCATAGTCACGGGATCTATCATGATCGGCGTTTGAGGCATTAGCTCAAAGCACTGCCTGATGATATGGATAGACTGTTTTAGCTCCTTATATCTCACGACTTCTCGGCTAAATACGTCTCCGCCGTGCTCGACCGCGACTTCAAATTCGATATGTTTAAAAAAGTCGTAAGGGTGGTCGTAGCGGTTATCGCGTTTAAAGCCCGAACCACGCATATTTGGACCGACCGGGCTAAAGTCGCGAGCTACTTGTTTATCAAGCACGCCTACGCCTTTCCAGCGTCCTAGTTGGCGTTTATCCTCCATCACGGCGTCCCAAATTTCAGTAATCTGAACGTCAAGCTTGTTTATGATTGCAATACCCTGCCTAATTTCATTGTCGGTCATATCTCGGCGAAGTCCGCCCATGATGACGTTACCGTATGTCTTGCGACCGCCGGTTACTAGCTGAGCTAGCTCCATAGAGTACTCGCGTACCCTAAAGATATGCATGAAGGCGTTATAGTTACCAGTTACCTCGCAGGCTAGACCGATATTTAAAAGGTGGCTATGAAGGCGCTCGATCTCAAGGCAAATCACGCGGATAGCTTGCGCTCTTAACGGGATTTCTAGCTTTATAGCTCTTTCTGCCGCTTCTATACACGCAATCGCATGAGCGTAACCGCAAATTCCGCAGACGCGTTCTGCCAGATAGCCCATCTGATCGTAGTTCATTCTGTTTTCGGCTAGCTTTTCCATACCGCGGTGCTGATAAAACAGGCGGTAGTCCGCATCTATAATCTCGTCTCCGTCGCAAAATAGCCTAAAGTGTCCCGGCTCGTCAGATGTAACGTGTAAAGGTCCGAGCGGTACGTCCACTACGCTATCGCCGCTAGGAAATAAAAACTCGGCATCAGGCTCGTCTTGATGAGCGACGGGATCCGGTCTATAGCGGTAGTCCATCGCGTCTTTTCTAAGCGGATGAAGGCCGTCTGGCCAATCGTCCGCTAAAACTAGGCGGCGTTTATCAGGTAGCCCTTCGGCCACTAGGCCGAACATATCAAAGGCCTCTCTCTCGTACCACACGCAAGCAGGCACTAGCGGCGTAACGGACGGAAACGTCGGATCAACGCCCGGGATCAGCGTTTTAACGGTGATAAAGCACTTATCCTCTGCGGCAAAATCATCCGCCTCGGTCATCTTGCTGCCTTCCATAGATATCGCGTAGTAAAGCGCAAAACAGCCGTTTATTGTTCTCTCGTCGTTTGGTATCATCGTGCTTAAAAAGCCGCCGATATCGTAGTAAAGGGTCTTAACCGCAAGCGGAAGGTCGTTTCTATCGACTAGAACCGTGATTTGGTCGTCGGCTTGGCGTGTTACTTCTAAAACCTTTACCTTCGTTTTTAAAATTTCTACAAATTTATCGCCTCTCATCTTCAAACTCCCATCATTATTTTGACGCCCTCATTGACTAGAGCGTAAAAGTTTTCTACGTGCCAAACGCCAAATATTATGATTAGCGCGCAAAGCAGGATAAGCGGTAAATTTTCTACTATGCTCATCTCTTTATTGTGAACGACCGCAGCTTTAGGCTCGCCGAAACTTGCCATGTTAAAGTGCGAGAAGTCCGCGATAAAGATGATCGCAAGAGCTATCGCAAATAGCGCAACGCTAAAATATTGACCGCTGTTTATAGCGCCGACGAATACGTTATATTCGCTGACGAATATCGCAAACGCAGGGACGCCTACCAGCGAACAAACCGCAGCGCCGAACATCATAGTGGTTATCGGTGCAATCTTTACCATACCGCCCATTTTAGTCATATCTTTGTGGCCGTAAATTCTAGCGATATTGCCCGTTGAGCAAAACGCAAGAGCTTTTGTAAAGCTGTGAGCTAGACAGTGGAAAATCGCCGCAAATAGCCCCAAAGGTCCGCCCACTCCCAATGCAAAAGCTATAACGCCCATATGCACGATAGAGTGGTAGGCAAACATCCTCTTTACGTCGTGTTGTCTAACGAGGAATATACCGCCGACGAATAGAGTAATAAGGCCCGAGATTATCATCACGCTTTGAACGAACTCCATACCCGTAGCTTGAGCCGCGATAGCGTAATATCTAAAAAGAGCTAGCATCGCGCACTTTAGCAAAACGCCTGAAAGCAGAGCCGAAATCGGCGCAGGGCCTTGGGCGTGAACGTCCGGAAGCCACGTATGCGTAGGAGCAAGGCCGGCTTTCGTACCAAATCCGATAAGCGCAAAGACAAAGATTAGCTTTGCGACGTCGGGGCTTAAATTTTTAGCGTTTGCCATTATGCCAGTCCATAGCATCGCGGTCTCGCCGTCTTTTATCTCCGCAAAGGTCGCAGAGTAAAGAAGCACGGTCGCATAAAGCGCGAACGCTAGGCCGATAGAGCAAAGGACTATGTATTTATAGCCACTCTCGGTTGATTTTTGATCTTTTAGGATCGCGACTAGGAACACCGATGAAAGCGTAGTAGCCTCGATCGCAGCCCACATAAACGCGACGTTGTTACAGACGACGCTTAAAGTCATCGTAAAGATAAATACGTGGCTAAGCGCGTAGTATTTTTTGAGCGCGTCTAAATTTATATGGCCCTCTTCAAGCTCCCATTTCATATAGTGAGTCGCGTACAAATTTACCAAAAATCCCGTAACCGCGATAAGCACTAAAAACACGCAGCCAAGGCTATCTAGGAACAAAAATTTATCGTGAGCGTAAAAAGTGCCGCCCGATAAAACCTTCGACACGTTAAATAGCAACGCCAAAGACGTAACCGCGCTAACCGCAACGTGAAGCAAACTCAAAGTCGCGTAATTTTTCGGAGAGAAAAATAGCAATATCGCTCCAAGAAGCGGTAAAATTAATATCAAAGTTAAACTATCCATCTCTATCCCCTTAAATTCGTAGCCTTAGACGTATCAAGGCTGCCGTATGCTTTATAAAATCTAATCGCAAGAACGCTCATGATGATAACGGCGAAAATTGCGTCCGTTAAGATACCAAGCTCGACAAGCTCATTTGAGTTGTAAGCCATGAGCGCTAGGCTTAGATGTATGCCGTTTTCAAAAAGGCAGTAGGCTAAAATTTGTTTGATAAAAGAGTTTCTAAGCATAAAGCCGAAAACACCCATCATAAACACGCAAACCGCGGCTAGTAGCATTATTTTCTCTTGGATTAGCGAAAACTGAAGGAATATCGGGTTGATACTCATCGCTATGGCTAGAGAAAATCCCATCGCTATAACAGGGCTCACGAAAAAGCCGCCTACGGGCTCGTCTTCGCTAACGACGTTAAGCTTTTTAATCAACCAAAGCAAGATCGCCGGTACGAATAAAACCTTCGTAAAAAACGCCACGACCGCCCACATGGATAGCTGCGACGCGTTAAATTTAGACGCCAACATAGAAAATATACCGACTAAAAGTAGCGTCTCGATCGCGTAAACGATGACGGATAGCTTTAGGTTGCGTAGCCCAAATACCGCCAAAGACGTTACTATCATGCTGATAGCTAATGCGTCTAACATAGTCATATCTGCATTCATCTCACACCCCCACGACGTAAAGCGTCAAAGCCACGAAAGATATGGCTAGAGCGGCTACCGCGTTTTTACGCAAGGACGAAGTCATCCTAAACCTCGGTCCGAAGTTGTCTATAAACACGGCCGCTACGTAAAACACTCCCGCCTTTAAAACGAAAATTATAACGGCAAGGAAAGGATTACTAAAATTCCACGGCTCGAAAATCGAAAGGAAAAGTCCGATCATCGCAAATTGTTTTAAAATAAGCGCCGCTTGAACTAGACCCAAATCAGAACCTGCGTATTCGCCTAGCAAGCCTTCTTGCAACTCCTGCTCGGCTTCTGCTAGGTCAAAAGGCTTTCTGCCCGTCTCAACGTATATGCACCACAAAAATGCGATCGAAGCAACCGCAAAGCTTGGGATCTGATATCCGATTTGGCCGCTTTTTACCATTGATTGTATCTCGACCAAATTTGAAGTACCTGCCGCTAGCATAACGACGATTAGGCACATTATCATAACAGGCTCGACATAAACGGCTAGCATTTGTTCGCGTCCGCCGCCGGTAGCCGCAAACGGGTTACCGCTATCTAAAGATGCAGCGCCAAATACAAATCTCAAAAGCGCACCTAGATAAAGGATCACGAAAACATCGGAGTATGCTCCAAAAATCGTGCTCTTACTATAAGTAATAGGAATAGCCGCTAGTATCGCCGCCGAAGTGGCAAATAGGAAAAACGGCGCCCATCTAAATACCCAGTGAGAGCACTCAGGCACGGTTCTACCGCGTCTAAATAGCTTTATGATGTCGCGATACGTCTGGAAAAAATCGCTGCCTTGTTTTGATTGCAGTTTGGCTCTTAGTTTCCTGGCCATACCGTCAAATAGCGGCGCGACTAAGACGATAACGACGACTTGAAATATCATTAAAAATATAGTCTGTAAAATTTCCATCTCACGCCCCCTATATCAAAAAGTAGCTAACCGCTAGTATCGCGCAAAGATATATGAGGATATATAGCGCGTAAACGTTGGTGTAGCCGCTTTGCATTATGCCTATTTTATCGGCTATTTTCTTGCTCCACTCGATCACGGGTTCGTAAAATAGCCCCCACCAAATATCTTTTGGATGGTTGTGATATTCGACCGGATTAAAATAGCCCTTAGTTACGACTTTTCTCTCGCCTTTAAACAGCCAGTTCATGATGCGTCTTAGATCGCCAGTGAAAGGGCCGCCCGTCATTTGCATGCGAGAGCTGTATTTAAATCCGCAAGCCCAAGGATCGGTCTCGCGAGGTTTCTCGCGGTTTGCTTTCATCACGGCCAAAATCGCAAAAGGCAAAACCATAGTAGAACACAAAATAATGGCTATAAGCGGAGTGGAAACCACGCTGCCTAAATTTGAGGTTAAATTTATACCGTGGCTAGCTACGTAACCGCCTGCGCCGCCTATGGAATTTACGGCCGTTTGGATGTAGCCGACGACCACGTTAGCTCCGATACCAAAGCCTATACAGCCGATCATTAGCACGATCATACCAAGCACCATAAATATCGGGCTTTCTTTGGCGTTTTCCCAAATTTTCTGATCTCTTGGAGTTCCCGCAAAGATTACGGCATAAAGCTTAAGGTGCATGCCGACTAGCACGCCCGTAAGCGCTAGCGCGACGACTGAAAGCGTAAAGGCGTATCTAGTAAAGATGCCCTGCTCTAGCGCGCCTTGAAGCATACCTTGATAGGTAAACCACTCGGATACGAAGCCGTTAACGGGAGGCAATGCCGCTATACCCATGATACCGATAAACATACCCACAGACGTCCAAGGCATCTTTTTAGCTAGGCCGCCTAGCACGTCCATATCGCGAGTGTGCGTAGCGTGCAGAACAGAACCCGCGCAAAGGAACAATAGTCCTTTAAATATCGCGTGGTTAACCACGTGATAGCATCCCGCTAAAAATCCGATCGCGGCAAGAGTCGTATTTCCCGCAGCTAGACCGTACAAACCGGTGCCAAGGCCGAGCAAGATGATGCCGATGTTTTCAACAGAGTGATAAGCAAGAAGCGCTTTGTAGTCGTGCTGACAAAGAGCGTAAAGAACGCCAAAAAGCGAGCTAGCGGCACCCAAAATCAAAACCGTCAAGCCAAAGTAAATGCTTAAAGGCAAGAAAAGCGTAAATTTAACTAGAGTAAATAACGCAACCTTTATCATTACGCCGCTCATTAAAGCAGAGACGTTTGAAGGAGCGGCCGGGTGGGCCATCGGTAGCCATACGTGAAACGGCCACATACCCGCCTTGCTGCCAAAACCGACCAAAAGCAGTATAAACACCACGACGCTAGCCGCAGTCGGCATATTTAGGTGGGCAAATTTGCTAAATTCGGCGCTGCCGGCATAGTGAGCCATTATTAGCAGTCCGCAAGTGATGCAAAACGCGCCGACTTGAGCGATGCCAAGATACACCATTACCGCTTTTAGCGTGCCTTTGCCGTCGTTTACGAGGATGAGGAAAGACGAGATAAGCGTCATAAGCTCCCACAAAACGACGAAGCAAAATACGTTATTTGCGCTGATGACTAGAAGCATCGAAAGGATGAAAAGGTTAAACAAACAGGCAAAAACGCCTACGCTTGCTTTTTTGATGTATTCCTCCGCATAGCTCATACCGTAGACGCTGCTGGCAAAGCCGATAAAGACGACTACGAAGCTAAAGAAATTTCCAAGCGGAGTTAGCTCGAATTTGGGCGTATACAAAAAATCGCCGCCAAGAGCGAAGCCCTGTATCGTCCCCATATGCGCCACAAAGTAGCAAAGCGCGTAAAAGCAGCTGATCGCGCTTAATCCAAAGCCGATTTTGACGGCTGATTTTTGCGCGCCGTAGAGCAGGATGCTAACGGCGGCGCTAACTAAGAAAAGTAGATAAACGCCTACCATCTCGCACCCCCTTGTGCGCCGCTATTTTCGTCGTTCATAGCGCGCGAATTTGACGCCGCTTGCTCTCTTGCTTGCTCGCTAGGAGTTTTATCAAGCTCGTTGATAACGATAACGTCGGCCTCGCCGTCCACGTCCTGAGCGCCGATATCGGCTAAAACGTGAGGCTCTTTTAAATTTCCGCTTCCGCGTAAAATTTTATTTACGAAATCCTGCGCAGCCTCCTGCTCGATCCTGTTGCCAAGCTTGTGATGGCTGTGCAGAGGATCGACCATGATGATAGCGCTGGTCGGACAAACCTCTACGCACGCAGGGCCGTTTTCGCGCCCGAAACACATATCGCATTTGATCGCGGTATTTTTCGCGCCCGCCTGACTCTCGATCTCGAGGTAGTACTTAGGCTCTACCGCGTAGTTGACGGACGGCATGAGCTCGGCGCTCGAGCTTATCGCGCCGTAAGGGCAAGCGATCGTGCAGAGTTTGCAGCCTATACAAATCTCTTCGTGAAGCTCGATGCAGTTATCGTCAAATCTGAGTGCCCCGGTAGGACATACGTTCGCGCAAGGACCGTCATCGCACTGGCGACACTGCGTCGGCATGACGCCTTTTGCTTGACGTAGCACTGTTAGTCTAGCTTTTGAAAGCTTACCGCGCTCGTAAGCGCTACGAAAACAGGCCGCCATGCAAGTAGCGCAACCGATACAACGTTTGTAATCGGCGATCACAAATTTATGTTGTTTCATAAATTCTCCTTTCTACTTGTTTTACGATTCTTGATTTCTCTTAAATCTTGAGCTCATTGTATTACTTTTAGAAATTTATTTCCGTCATTTGCCTGACGAATTTTGTATTTTTTAGATTAATTTTTATGAATTATTTATTTTTAAGTTTATTTTTAAATTTACTGTAAAATAGGCACTTTATTAAACTTATGCGAATATAAAAATATTACGCATAGGCTATCTAATGCACTAAAAAGAGTGTTTTAGTCCTATAATACCTCAAAAAGCTTAAGCCAAAATTTAATCGCAGCCTTTAAAATTTGACGGAATACTTTTTGCTAAGACTCGCCGTTAGTAATATAAAAAGGATAAAAATGCAGATCAAAAACGGCGCATCAAACGAGATTTTAAAGACCTTAGTAAACCGCGTAGCTCAAGGTCAAAAAGGCGATAAATTTTTAGCCGGCTCTACGCTTGCGGCGGCAAATTTGACGGATTTTGCCCAGATGCTAGATAAATTTAACGAAAAAGCAAGCTCAAACAGTGCGGCGAGTAAATTTGACGCGGATAAATTTCACGGCGGCGAGGCGAGCTCGTTTTTACGAAATTTAGCCCGCGACGAAAACGAAGCGCAGATCTACGCAAAACTAGAGCGCGAAGCCAAAGAAGCCGCGAAAATGTTTAAGAAATTTGATTTTATGCAGATGATGACGAAGCTAGAGATGGGCAACCTAAAAGACGGCGAGCGAGCGGAAATTTTTGCCAAGATGAACAAAATCGCAAGGGAAATTTGAGTTTATTTTTATTTCGCGCACGGAGTTAAGTTTGTACATTTGACGCGCTCTCGTAATTGAACTCAAAATTTTGCTAAAATTCAGGTAAATTTAGCGGGTAACGGGAGTAAAATTTGAATACGGCAAACAAACAAACCTCAAATTTAAACGACGATCCTCGCAATCCAAATTTGACAAATCCCGGCTCAAAGAAATTTACGAGGGATTACGATAAGGAGCCGATAATTCTCAAAAACTACGAGGAAGCGTATCAGGTTTTGTTAAAGATGGCGCAATTAATAATTGGACTATATGGCGCAGGAGCTTTAAATAGTTTTGACGGTTATACCGATATCATAGACGCTTTAATAAGTTGTATACCTGTATTTTTATCGATACTAATTTTTGTGCTATCGGAATTTATCGGTTATAAAAAAGAGCGACCTGTTTTAAAGATAAAAAATAGCAGTATAGAATTTTACAAAAAAGGTAAAAGGGTTTTTGTCTCAAAACGCGACGACTTAAGGAAATTTATTTATAAACCATTCTTCTTTGGTAGCAAAAAGCCCAGAGATTGGCCGTATTGGCTTATTATGGCTGCTATATTTCTTTATTTTATTTGCATGTCTTCGTATTCGGCGCGCTTTGCTCTTACTTTTGTAGTATTTAATGCTATTGGAAATTTTTTAACCAAATTTTTCTTCTGCCTCATCTTAGGCGGCAAGAATGCAAAATTTTCATTTTTCCCAGTCATCTGCTTAGATAAGTCGCATGGCACAGCGGGTAACTTTTGGGGTGTTACTACCGGTAGCTACTTTATGATAACAATATTTGATAAAGCGACATATATGGAAGTAAAAGGATATTTTTTATCCAAACACGGCATAAATATCGATGAGATAGATAAGGTTTATTTTTAAACACGCTACCGCGTGAAAGTTAAATTTTACTTTGCGCGCGACATTCCTTAGGCCAAAGTCGCAAGCAGTGCAGCTAAATTTAAGCCAAACAATGCGCTCTAAAATCGCTCAAATTTAGCTACAAAATTTATCGCCGTAAAGATCGCCGTTATGCGGGCTAAATTTATGCCCGAGCGCAAAAAAATCAGAGTCGCATAAAGTAAAATTTGAGCCCAAACTACAAGCCTCGCAAGCAAATTTGAACCCAGCAAATTAACCTCTTGTCGCTACTAATTTTAATCAAAAATGCCGCATTTTCTCGTAAATTTGCCGACCCTGCTTAAGCTTTGAATTTAAATCAAAAACTCGCCGTGTTATTAATGCCAAAACCGCAAGCAAAGCTGATAAATTTGCGCAAAATAAAGCTCCTTTTCCGCATCTACTCAAATTTATCGCCGCACAAGGCCGACTCCGCCCAAAATCCTCAAAAAAAACAAACCTAAAAAGCTCGCGCCGCAAAAACAGCCGAATTTCACTTCAAATTTTGCTTCTCGCACGCCTTTTTTCAGGCCTTGTTATTGTATTCGATATTTTGCGTATCAAAGTCGTCTTTGCCGATCTTGCAGGTCTTGGCGTAGTATTTCGCCGCAGTGGCTAGCTCGCCTGCCTACTCGTAGTGCTCGGCTAGATTTACGCAACCGCCGAAGTCTTCGCTATCGCAGGCTTTTTGTAAGAAATTTAGCCCCTTTTGCACGTCCTCGGCGATGCCCGCGCGCTCGAGGTACATCACGTCCAAATTTGAGCAGGCAAACTTCCCTGCGCCAGCGCAGACTCGCTCGAAAAGCTCGGCAGCTTTGGCGAAATTTTCGTCCGTACCCTGCCCGCTAACGTGCATCAGACCAAGGTTTGCGCAGGCCGCCAAAACGCCGCCGTCGCAGGATTTTTGGTTAAATTTTAACGCCTTTTCGTAGTCTACCACCTCGCCCTCAAGGCCGTTTTAGTAAATCTTACCCAAATCCGCGCAAGCGCCCATATCGCCTTTTTAACAATCAATCTGCGCGTTTTGCGTGATCTCACTCGCAAACGCCGCACTAAAAAAAGCTAAAATCAAGATAAATTTCCTCATATTTTCTCCTTAAATTTTTGTATATTTTATCTGTTTTTTGATAAAATCGCGAATTTTAAGGACAAGGAAAATTTGAATATGAACTATGATATTATCGTCGTCGGAGGCGGTCACGCGGGTATCGAAGCCAGCCTCGCCGCCGCAAGAATGGGCAAAAAAACGCTACTAATCACCATCCTGGCCGAGCAGATCGGCGCGGCCAGCTGCAACCCGGCAATAGGAGGCTTAGCAAAAGGCCACCTCGTAAAAGAAATAGACGCTCTAGGCGGGCAAATGGGGCTAACGACCGATGCCGTGGGCATACAGTTTCGCGTGCTAAACGAGAGCAAGGGCCCGGCCGTGCGAGGCAGCCGCGCTCAGATCGATATGGATAGATACCGCATCTATATGCGAAATTTACTGCTAAATACGCCAAATCTCGAAATCAGCCAAGAAATCGCGACGCAAATTTTAAGCCGAAACGGCGAAATCACGGGCGTAAAAACCCACCTAGGCAACGAGTATAAAACAAGCAAGCTCATCATCACTACGGGCACGTTTTTAAACGGGCTAATTCACGTCGGATTTAACAAACTAGAAGCCGGCCGCGTGGGCGAGCTAAGCGCCAAAAATCTAAGCGATAGCCTGCGCGAACTAGGTCTAGAAGTCGGCAGGCTAAAGACCGGTACCTGCCCGCGCGTGGACGCTAAAAGTATCGACTTTAGCGTGCTTGAGATCCAAGGCGGCGACGAGGATCCAAGTCCTTTTAGCTTCCGCACGAGAGACTTCGCGCCTACGCAGCTGCCGTGCTACATCGCCTACACAAACGAAACCACGCACGACATCATACGCTCAAATTTCGACAAAGCGCCGCTATTTACGGGTCAGATAGAGGGCGTGGGTCCGCGCTACTGCCCGAGCATCGAGGATAAGATAAATAGATTCGGCGACCGCGACAGGCACCATCTTTTCGTCGAGCCGCAGACGCTAGAAGCCACGGAGTACTATATCAACGGCTTTTCTACGAGCTTGCCGTATGAAGTGCAGATCGCGATGCTGCGCTCGGTCAAGGGCTTTGAAAACGCGCGCATAGTGCGCCACGGCTACGCGATCGAGTACGACTACGTCCAGCCTACCGAGCTAAAACACACGCTAGAGACCAAAAAGGCGTGCGGACTCTATCTCGCGGGCCAAATCAACGGCACCACGGGCTACGAGGAAGCGGGTGCGCAGGGGCTGATGGCGGGCATAAACGCAGCGCTTGCGCTTGACGGCAAAGAGCCGTTCGTCCTGCGCCGCGACGAGGCCTACATCGGCGTTCTCATCGACGATCTCGTGACTAAAGGCACAAAGGAGCCCTACCGTATGTTTACCTCCCGCGCCGAGTATAGACTGCTGCTACGCGAGGATAACGCCGTGCTGCGCCTAGGCGGATACGGCCGCGAGCTTGGCTTGCTAGACGAAGCGACGTTTGAGAAAATCGAAGCCATAAGGTCAAATTTGACTCGCGGACTAGAGCTGCTAAACGGCACCGAGATCACGCCGACGAAGCGAAATTTAGAGCTTTTAGCTAGCCTGGACGAGGAGATAATCAGCCAAAATTTGACCCTGCAAAAAATCGTCGCCAGAAAAAGCTTCACGGGCGAAAAACTGCGCAAGCTAGATCCGTTTTTCGAGGCGCTCGACGAAGCTAGCTTGGAGCAAATTTTAACTGAAGCCAAATACCAGCACTACATCGCCGAGCAAAAAAAGCAGATCGACCGTATGAAAGATATGATGAGCGTGAAAATCCCCGAGGGCTTTAGCTTTCGCGGTATCAGCGGGCTTAGCAACGAAGTGGTCGAAAAGCTCGAGAGATTCGCCCCGCCGACGCTCTTTGCGGCTAGCGAGATCAGCGGCGTGACGCCTGCTGCGATAGATATTTTGCACATCTATATAAAGATGAACGCGAGGGAGTCGCAGTAAGCCGCGATAAAATGCTACCTAAAAGGACGGGCGTTAAATTCGAAGCTAAATTTAACGCTCCGCCTCTTTGGCGTTAAATTTACAAACCCGTCAAATTTAATCGTATCTGCTAATCTCTATCAAATTCCCGTCCGGGTCGCGCACGTAGATTGAGCTCATCGCTCCAAGCGCTCCGGTTCGCGGCACTACCCCTGCTCTACGGCGATACCCGCAGCCTCCAGCTGCTCTAAAACCGACTCAAGCGGCGTATCAGTAAGCAAGCAGATATCGGCCGTTCCGACGTTTGCATTTAGAGCGTTTGGCAAAATCTCCTCGCCTTTTACGTGCAAATTTATCTTTTGCGAGCCGAAGGCTAGAGCCTTGCGTCCGTTTGCGAAATCAATCTCGCGCTCGCGCATGCCCAGCGCGCGCACGTAAAAATTAAGCGTCCGTTGTAAATCAGCAACCGTTAAAACGATATGATCGATCGAAGCGATACGCACAAATTCTCCTTTTAAATCAAATTTAACCAAACATTGCCCGCCAAAAACGACAAATTTGACGGCGTAAATTTAAAGCCGCTCGGCGTAAAATTTTACGGTGCGGGTAAGCCAAAACCGAATTTAAATTTAGCCGACTCACAAACCGTTAAATTTAATCGCCCTAGCCAAATTTGCAATCAAATTTTACCTCTGAAAGCCTTAAAAATACGAGATAGTAAATGATTATTTAAAAATAATTTAAATATTTATACTATTTACAAGAAAAATAAAAGTTTAATTTTCATAAGAGTATAATCTCGATTATTCTTCAAAAACCGTTGAAAGGAAAGTAATGTCCGTAAAACAAGAAAGACGAGATTTTATCGGTCTAGCGTTTGGCGCGGTAGCCGCAGTCGGCGGCGCAGCGACTCTCGTAGCCGTTAAAAAGACCTGGGACCCGCTTCCTAGCGTAAAGGCGGCCGGATTTACGACTGTAGATCTTAGCCCGATGAAAGATGGCGAGATGCGCCAAATCGAGTGGCGTAAAAAGCCGATATTCGTTCTAAAAAAGGACGCTTCGATGGCGCCTAACGACAAGCGCGATATCGTAGTAGAGGGCGCTAGATATATGGTCGCGATCGGGCTTTGTACGCATCTTGGCTGTATTCCCGAGTGGAAACCCGGCAAACAAGTTTTCGTTTGCGCCTGTCACGGAGGCGAATTTGACGCAGACGGCGTAAATACCTTCGGCCCTCCTCCTCGACCGCTAGACATACCGCCGTTTAAGATAGACGGTACGAAACTCGTTCTGGGCGAAACCAGCCCCGAATACGAAAAACTAGCGGCTCAAGCGTAAGGAGGGGAAAATGCACATCAGAAAATCAACGGGCGTTTTAGACTGGCTAGATCAGAGGATCGCCTTAAACAAGCTAATGAAAGTACTCGTCAGCGAATACTGGATACCGAAAAATATAAATTTCCTCTGGGCGATGGGCGTTATACTAACGACGCTTTTTGCTTTGCTTATTTTTACCGGATTTATGCTAGTTATGTACTATAAACCGGACATAAATTTAGCCTTTGACAGCGTAAATTTGACCATAATGAAAGAGGTCGAGTACGGCTGGCTATGGCGCCACATACATGCGGTTGCGGCTTCGGTCGTGTTTTTGATCATCTACATACACACTTTTACGGCGATCTACTACGGCTCTTATAAAAAAGGTCGTGAGATGATTTGGGTGAGCGGTATGTTGCTCTTCATCCTGTTTTCAGCCGAGGCTTTTAGCGGATATATGCTGCCTTGGGGTCAGATGAGCTACTGGGCGGCGATGGTTATCACGAATTTATTCGGCGGCATCCCGGTTATCGGGGACGCGGTAGTCGAGTGGATCAGAGGCGACTACGCCGTTAGCGATCCGACTTTGACGAGATTTTTCATGCTTCACATATGCTTGCTACCGATCGTGCTGATCGCAGTCGTCGCGATACACTTTTATACCCTTCGCGTCCCGCACGTAAATAACGAAATAGGCGAAGAGATAGACTTTGATGTCGAGGCCGAAAAATATCTAAGCGGCGATAAGAAAAATGCTAAAGTTATTCCGTTTTGGCCGGGATTTTTGGCAAAAGACTTTATGTACATCGGCTTTTTTATGATTTTCTTTTTCTATTTAGTCTGTTTCCATTTCAACTTTGCGATGGATCCGATAAATTTCGAGCCGGGCAACGCTCTAAAAACTCCTCCGCACATCTATCCTGAGTGGTATTTCTTGTGGCAGTATGAGATTTTACGCGGATTTTTCTTCGACATTTTCGGCTTTAAAGCTTACAACATCGGCCTTATCGCGTTTGCGATCGCGGGCGTAGCTCTATTTTTCATGCCGCTTTACGACAGAAGCGACGTCGTGGCTCCGGCTCACGAGAGAAAGGGCTTTTTCGTATGGTTCTGGCTGCTAGTGGTCGATATGATCGTGCTTACGATCTTCGGTAAGCTACCTGCCGACGGCGTGACGCTTGGTATTTCAAACTCATGGATAGGATTTTACTCGACCATTACGTTTTTCGTTCTGCTTTTTGTCGTTTTACCTATCATAACGACTCTTGAGAAAAAAGGAGCGGTAAAATGAGAGAGTTAAAAATTTTCATAATCGTAGTTATTTTAACTGGCGTAACATACTGGGGTATCGAGCCTTACGCGCATAACGTCATGCATCCGCACGTCGGCGCGGCCGATTACGACTTTGGTGCCGAGGATATAAATCAAGCCAAATCGGTAGTAGAAGCTAGACAAAAAGCTCTCGATGCGACAAAAGCCCTGAATGACGAGAAAAAAGTCGCCGGAGCACAAAAAGATCTCGAAGAGGCACAAAAATCTCTCGAAGACTACGCTGCGTTTTGGAACGATATAAAGGCTATAAATTTAGCCAAAGGCGACGCGACTAAAGGCGCAGAAACCTTTGCAAACGCGGGCTGTGCCGGCTGTCACGGAGTCGAGGCTGCGGGTATGCCTACAGCTATGAGCGCTGCTGAACTTAGCGAAGCGTACGGCGTAGTGCCACCTGATCTTAGCAGCGCGGGAGCGATATACGACGAGCATTTCTTGGCAGCCCTTATAAAAGACCCGACTAAAGCGCTAAAGCTAACGCACAAATTTAACGACGAAAAGCCTTATCCTATGCCGGCCTTTTTCGGAGCAGGCGGAGAAGATCCAAATGCCGAGATCGCCGATATAGTCGCTTACCTAAAGTCTATCGCGCCTAAAGAAGTTAGCGACGAACAGGTATTTCGCGACGCGTGCCAAAGATGCCACGACATGAAGTACGAAAATAAATACACGCTAACCAACCGCGTAAATTTAGCCGCATATATGGGCTCAAACCCACCTGATTTATCGATGATGATTCGCTCAAAGGGCGATGAATATCTGCATAAATTTATAAACGATACGCAAAAGATGCTGCCAGGCACTGCGATGCCTCGCGTGGGACTAAGCAAGGCTAGCGAGGATCAAATCGTAGCCTATATGCAAAAAGCCGGCGACGCTAAAAAAGCCGAACGCGAAAGTCTAGGCATAAACGCGATGATCTACTTCTTGATATTCGGTATATTCGGATGGCTTTGGAAACGCAAAGTCTGGTCTGACCTACACTAAAATTTGAGCCCGACTCCGGGCTCAAATTTCTCTTTAAATTTACTCCTTAATTTCTAAAATTTATCCGCCTATTTAGAAACCGTCGTAAAATTTATTCAGCACTCGCGATGCCTTGTCTAGGCTCAAATTTGACTACAAGCAAATACTAATTTTACGTGCCTATAGTTTAAATTTGGATACGTTTTGAGCGCAATAAAAACTATAAATATACATTTTACAGCGTTTTTAAGAACGTGTTACCGATCCAGCTTTTTTACGATATGGACGAAGTAATACGGCAAAATCATTTGGATTTTCTTGGCGGCGGTAAGCTAAGCAGCGTGATTTATAGGCACATTTTTAAGTTAGAGCTCGGCTTGCTTTAGTTTTTTCATAATTTTTCTTGATTTAGGTCGTCTTTAAATTTATTTTCCGATGTTAAAATCGGCTATCAATTTTGATTTGCAAATTTCAAAAAAAGGGTAAATATGAACGGTCTCAAATTTACAGCCAAGCTTTTCGGTACGATCGCGGCACTTTGCCTCGGGTTAAATTTAAGCGCTAGCGAGCTGGAGGGCAGGTGGAGCATCG
>CAUQOI010000014.1:0-28927 GCA_963519525.1 uncultured Campylobacter sp. | reverse complement strand
AATTTGACGAACGCGGATGAAATTTACGAAGCGATAAAGGCAAAAGAGGCAAGCCACGGAAAATAATTACTTATATCTCGTTTTAGGAGGATGAAATGCCAAAAATCAACTGGGACGGAAGGTCTGCGGGCAACGGCGCTTGGGTATACGAGGGCAACGAGCTCAAGCCAAAATACGGCGCAACCACGCACAATACTTTTGAATTTGACGGCGGCGTGCTAAAGCCCAAAACCGGAGCCAACTCCTCTAACACCTTTGAGTTCGACGGCAAAAAAATAAAACCCAAATACGGCGCGAACTCAAGCAACACTTGGGTGATACAAGGTAACGTCGTCAAGCCTGATTTTGGTTCAAACTCAAGCAACACTTACGACATAAACGGAGCTCCCATCGCCGTCATAATAGGGCAAGTCTGCCTAAAACTATGGTAGCGCAGGGCAAAACAAGCCGTTTGTTTTAAAGCTTACTATTTTGGCGTGCGGCGCGGTAAATTTGACTCGGCTTAAATTTACCGCTCAATTTTAGCGACCGTCGCAAGCTAAAATTTAAAACAGATCCTCGTTTTTGTCGCTATTCCACACATACTCCATCGTCATGGCGATCCTCTGCGCTTCGTCCAGCCCGTGCATATCGGCGATAAAACCCAGAGCCTCGTCGATACCCGCGCTCACGCCCGAGCTAGTGTAAAATTTCCCGCTAACGCACCACCTGGCCCCGCGTATCCAGCGCACGCCAGGAGCCTCCGAGGTCACCCACTGCCAAGATAGTTTATTACTAGTAGCCTCCATGCCGTCCAAAAGTCCCGTTTTAGCTAGCAAAACCGAGCCCGTGCACACCGCGATCACGTGATCGTGTCTGCGCGCTAGCTCGCCTAGAGCCGCGATAAACTCGCTATCATGCGCAAGCTCTCTAGCCGCAAAACCGCCCGGCACGAGCAAAACGTCAAATTTGGCGATCTCGCTTAGCTTTCGCGTCCAAATTTTAGCATTCGTACTGCCGCCGACGAGTCCGCCAGTAGCCGAGAAATACTCTATCTCGTAGCGCTTTCGCCCGTCATCCAGCGCCCTAGATAGCGCCTCGGCAGGCCCCAGCGCGTCCATCGTAGTAAATCCCTCGTAAAGCAAAACATTCACCGCCCTCATCGCGATCCTTTGTCAAATTTGGCTTCAAATTTAGCCCAAATTTGATTACGAGCGGCTAAAATTTAATGAGATTTTTCGCATTAGCGAGGTAAAATTACAAAACCACTTTAAATCAAATTTTTAAGGAAAAACGATGCTAAGCGACAGAGAAATAGAAGCGAGCGCAAAGCTGCAAAATATCGTAAAAATCGGCGCAAAACTGGGGCTAGGCGAGGAAGCGCTAGACACCTTCGGCAAGCTAAAAGCCAAGATCGAGCCCCGACTAGGCAGCGCGACGGGTGCAAACCTCATCCTAGTTACCGCGACCAATCCGACACCGTACGGCGAGGGCAAAACGACCGTAACCGTGGGGCTATCAGACGGCTTAGCGCGTATTGGCAAACGCGTGTGTGCCGCGCTTCGAGAGCCGAGCCTGGGGCCGGTTTTCGGCATAAAGGGCGGAGCGACGGGCGGCGGTTACTCGCAGGTGACGCCTAGCGAGGATATCAACCTACATTTTAACGGCGACTTTCACGCTATCACCTCGGCAAACAACCTCATCGCGGCGATGCTAGATAACCACATCCACCACGGCAACGCCCTAAATATCGACCCTGCGCGCGTCGTTTTTAAACGCTGCATGGATATGAACGACCGCTCGTTAAGAGAGATAGAAATCGGCCTTGAAAAGAGCAATAAATTTACACGCAAGGACGGCTTCGTAATCACCGCCGCTAGCGAAATAATGGCGATCCTATGCCTCGCAACCGACCTAAAAAATCTAAAAGAGCGCGTAGAAAACATCGTCATCGCCTACGATAAAGAGGGTGGCCTCGTGCGCGCAAAATCCCTAAACTGCGCCGACGCGGTCTGCGTACTGCTAAAAGAGGCGATAAAACCAAACCTCGTGCAGACGCTCGAGGGCACGCCCGTGCTCATCCACGGCGGACCGTTTGCAAATATCGCCCACGGCTGCAACAGCGTGATCGCGACCAAAACGGCGCTAAATTTAGCGGGCTACGTCGTGACCGAGGCGGGTTTTGGCGCTGAGCTGGGAGCGCAAAAATTCCTCGATATCAAGTGCCGCACCGCAAATCTCGCGCCAAAATGCGTCGTGCTAGTAAGCACTATCCGCTCACTAAAATATAACGGCGGATGCGACAAAGACGGCATCTCGCAGCCAAATTTAGGCGCGCTAAAGCTAGGCGGCGAAAACCTAAAAGCCCATATAGAAAATCTCAAAAACTTTAACCAAAACGTCATCGTCGCGCTAAATAAATTCGCCTCGGACACGGACGACGAGATCGCTCACGTGCGCGCTCTTTGCGAGGAGTCGGGAGCCGAGTTTAGCGTGTGTGAGGGCTTTTTAAAAGGAAGTGAGGGCACGGAGGATCTAGCCAAAAAAGTCGCGCAAATCTGCGAACAACCGGCTCGCGAAATAAACTTCACATATGAGTCCGCCGACTCCGTCAAAACCAAGATCGAAAAGATCGCGACTAAAATTTACGGCGCCAAAGACGTCGTCTTTAGCCCGCGCGCGCAGGATGATCTGGCCGAGATTTCGCGCCTAGGCTTTGAGAGTCTGCCCGTTTGCGTCGCAAAAACGCAGTATAGCTTTAGCTCGGACGCTAAGCTGCTAGGACGGCCGAAGGGCTTTAGCTTCGAGGTTAGCGCGCTTGAGATCAGGGGCGGAGCGGGCTTTATCGTGGCGGTTAGCGGATCGACGATGCTGATGCCTGGACTACCTAAAGTGCCTGCCGCCGAGCAGATGAGAGCAGAGTAAAACAAGCTCCGATCCGTCAAATTTGAACGCAAAATTTGGTCGGTCGGCGAAGTTTTTTGAAAAACAAAGGCGAATTTGGCGGAAATAACGCCGGATTCGCCTTTTTAAATTTGACTATTTCGTCCTTTAAATTTGCCGTCAAATTTAAAACGCTAAATTTAACAAACGCCCGCGCTAGCTCGTAAATTTTAGATTTTATCGCAACGCTATTCGTGCGAGATTTTTATCTTACCGTCCATACATCACTGAAAAGCAAAATCAAATTTACTCGCCTAAAGCCGCGTATCGGCCTAGCGCCAATTTTGCGCTGTTTTACGGCGTTTTAAATACCCAAATTTAACGCTCGAAATTTGCCGTAATTTTTGGCAAAATCGACGCAACGTATTTTGGCGTTTTAGTCAAATTTGCGCAAGCAAGCCAAAATTTACGCATGAGGCGGCGCTAAATTTTCACCTTTTCCCATGGCTCGATTCCGCCCTCGATCTCTTTAAAAATGCTCACGATTTCTATATTTTTTACGCTTAAATTTCGCTCGTAAGCCTTGATGTCACGCGATTTTAGCTTCTCTTGCAAAAAGGCGAATTCATACTCTATCTGTCCGTGAGAGACGGCTATTTTGGCTAAATTTCGCTCGTTAAATTCACCCACTTTTGCCGCGTCGAATTCATAGCCGCGAGCGCAGGCCTGCGCGTAAACCCCCGCCAGATACGCATTTATCGCTTCACACGCGTTTTCATGCGCGTAAAAGCGGTCAAGCTGCGGGTGATTTTTGTAGCCTTTAGTTAGTCCAGCCAGCA
Source organism: uncultured Campylobacter sp. (assembly GCA_963519525.1). GTDB lineage: Bacteria > Campylobacterota > Campylobacteria > Campylobacterales > Campylobacteraceae > Campylobacter_A. Next base: position 25,226 of record CAUQOI010000014.1, on the reverse strand, counting down.
CGTTTTTAGCTAGCAGCGCCTCCCGCCAAAGTGCGACTAGCCCCTTTGCATCGAGATATTTAAAGCTTATCGTCCAAAGTCTCATTTTTGCCTTTCATTAAATTTACAGCCGTTTTGCGGGCTAAATTTGGCGCGGTTAAACCCGCAAACCGTCAAATTTATATCGCGGATTTAACTGCTACGTCGCCTCACTTCGCTAAAAAGCCGAAGCGATCGATCATATCTAGGAGCAAATCGGCTTTGTAGATCTCATCGTTTAGTAAGTCGTCGTATTCTTCTTCCAGTTCGCTAGAGTTTTCGACTACGGCTTCGAGATGTCGTCTAGCCTGCGCAAATTCGCCCTTCATCACGAAATATTCGCCTAAAATCACGCTAGCTTGCACCTTGCTCGCCTCGTCGCCGTCGCTTTTAAGCGCATCCTTTAGGCTCTGTATGCCGCCCTCCTCAAGCCCTCTTGATAGCTGCATAACGGCTTTGTTTAGATAGAGTTTTGCGTTCATTTTTGCTCCCTCAAATTTAACGCGGAAGTCTCGGGCAAATTTACGCCGACATAGCTTTTTAAATTTTACCGATCTGCTTCGCCGTTTATTTTTTCTTCGCCTTTTTTGCCGCGTTTTTCATATTTTCCAGCTCCTCGGCTAAAAATTTACCCGTATAGCTGCCCGTTTTTGCGTGATTTTTAGCGACCTCTTTTACGCTGCCCTCGGCAATGATTTTACCGCCCTTTGCGCCGCCCTCGGGTCCCATATCGACGATGTAGTCGCAGTTTTTGATGACGTCCATGTTGTGCTCGATGACAAAGACCGAGTTGCCAAGATCTACGAGATGATGCAGCACGCGCACGAGCCTATCGACATCGGCAAAATGCAGCCCTGTAGTCGGCTCGTCAAGGATGTAGAGCGTATTTCCCGTATCTGAGCGGCTGAGCTCCTTTGCCAGCTTTACGCGCTGCGCCTCGCCGCCGCTTAGCGTCACGGCGTTTTGTCCTAGCGTGATGTAGCCTAAGCCGACGTCTTGCAGCGTCGTTAGTTTGCTGGCGATTTTGGGTACGGATTTAAAAAACTCCACCGCCTCGTCGATACTCATATTTAGCACGTCGGCGATACTTTTGCCTTTGTAGAGGATTTCTAGCGTCTGCGCGTTGTAGCGAGTGCCGCCGCACGAGTCGCAAACGACGTTTACGTCGGGCAAAAAGTGCATCTCGATCGTGATCTCGCCCTCGCCTTGGCACTTTTCGCAGCGTCCGCCCTTGACGTTAAAGCTAAACCTGCCGATTTTATAGCCTCGCAGTTTGGCTTCCTTAGTCTGCGCAAAAAGCCCTCTGATCTCGTCCATCACGCCTGTGTAGGTGGCAGGATTACTGCGCGGAGTGCGGCCGATAGGGCTTTGATCGAGGTAGATCACTTTGTCGAGATTTTCTAGTCCGCTCAAATTTACCCCAGCGACCTTTTTTACCTTTTTGGCGCGGTTTAGCTGCTCCTGGGCCTCTGGCAAAAGGGTTTGCAGCACGAGCGAGCTTTTGCCAGATCCCGAAACTCCCGTGATACCGACTAAATTTCTTAGCGGAAAGCGCGCGCTTAAATTTGATATGTTGTTGATATTTACGTTTGAGATTTCAAGCCACGTGTCGATTTTTCGGTCTTTTCGGTAGTCGATTTCCTTTTCGCCGTTTATGTAAAGCGCGGTTTGCGTACTTGAGCCAAGCAGGCTTTTCACGTCGCCGGCAAAAACTATCTGCCCGCCGAATTTTCCCGCTCCAGGCCCGATATCCACGACGTAGTCGGCCTCCTCGATAGTCTTTTTATCGTGTTCGACGACGATAACGGAGTTGCCTTTGGCTTGCAAATTTCTCAGGGTTTTGATGAGCTTTAGCGTATCGCGCTCGTGCAGACCGATACTGGGCTCATCCAGCACGTACATCACGCCGCTAAGGCCCGATCCGATCTGGCTTGCTATACGAATCCTTTGTGCTTCGCCGCCGCTAATCGTGCGCGCGTCGCGTCCGAGCGATAGATAGCCAAGCCCCACGTCGTAGAGGAAAAATAGCCTCTCGTTTATCTCCTTAAATATCGGCTTCGCGATCGTTTTATCATATTCGCTAAGGTAGTTAAAATTTGACTCGTCCGAAAAAAACGCGGTGCAGTTTTCGATACTCATGTCTAAAATTTCGCCGATACCGCACCCAGCGACTTTAACGGCTAGGCTTTGGGGCTTTAGCCTGTGTCCGCCGCAGTCGTCGCAGATCTTCTCGCTCATGTATTCGTCGAAGTCCTTGTAATCTTTTAGCAGTCCGTGCGTGATTTTTAGCGCGCCTTCAAATTTACGCAGCAGCTTGTTTCGCTTCCAGAAAAACTCGACCTCTTTTACGTTGCCGTAGAGCACGAGGCGCTTCTCGTCCTCGCTAAGCTCGCAGTAGGGGCGCTTTACGTCGATACCGTTTTGCTCGCAAAAAGCTAGCAAAAATTTATAATAATAGCTCATGTTGTAGCCGTAAAGCAGCCTTATCGCGCCGCCTTCGATGCTTTTTTCTTCGTCGATCACTTTGCTGAGATCTAGGCTATATCTGATACCTAGGCCGTCGCACCTCTCGCACGCGCCTTTTGGAGAGTTAAAGCTAAAGCTAAGCGGCTCGAGCGGCGTAAATGAAATTTTACAATCAAAGCACGCCGAGTGCTCGCTGTAGTGGATGAAGCTCTCTTTTAGCCCGAGTTCTTCGGAATTTGCTATCTCGATCTCGACCTCGCCGTAGCTTTCATTTAGCGCTTTTTCTACGTCCTGGGCTAGGCGCTGCGCGTTACCCGCGTCTATCACGATGCGGTCTACTATTAGCTTTATCGTGTGTTTTTTGGTTTTAGCTAGCTCGATCTCCTCGTCTAATCTCACCTGCACGCCGTCTATCTGGGCGCGTACGTAGCCTTTGCCGCGTAAATTTTCGATCAAATCCGCCCACGTGCCCTTTTTCTCGCGCACGAGCGGAGCGTAGATAACGACTTTAGCGCCCTCGGGGAGCTTTTGGATCTCGTTTATGATGTCGCTAGCCGACATTTTAGAGATCGGTTTGCCGCACTTGTGGCAGTGCTGGATACCGATGCGAGCGTATAGAAGGCGTAGGTAGTCATAAATTTCCGTTATCGTGCCCACAGTCGATCGCGGGTTTTTGGACGTGGTTTTTTGATCTATCGCGATGGCGGGCGTGAGGCCTTCGATCTTATCGACGTCAGGCTTGCCTACGCGGTCTAGAAACTGCCTAGCGTAGCTTGATAAGCTCTCCATATATCTGCGCTGCCCCTCGGCATAAAGCGTGTCAAACGCTAGCGTGCTCTTGCCGCTTCCGCTAAGTCCGGTGAAAACTACGAGCTTGTTTTTCGGAATTTCGAGGTTTAAATTTTTCAGGTTGTGCTCGCGCGCGCCCGTGATTTTTATGGTGTCGTTTGCGTTCATTTTCGCTTCCGTGATTTTAAATTTTTAACCCGTAATTATACCCAAAATCGCTTTAACTAAAATCGTTGTTACTTTTATCAACACTTTAGTAAAAAATCAATTTTAAAGCAAAAGAATTTTTTAAGCCATAAGCTTTTTAGGTGTATTATAAATTATCCCAAGCATAGGAGTTATCATGGCAAATCCAAACATTCCTATAGACAGAAGAACAAACCGAGTCGAGCTCATCGGGCTGGTACTAGGCGTTTTGCTAGCGATTTGGGTTTACAAAATCTTCCCCGCAAACGCCGGAGACATCGCTCTAGCTGCGGCCAAGGGCAAAAAGCTGAACGTAGAAGCCATGCCAGTCGTTGCCGCGGTAGCTGCGCTGATGGCGGCGTGGTGGATGACTGAGGCCATCGCCCTGCCCGCAACCGCCCTGGTGCCGATGGTAGCATTTCCGGTGCTTGGCGTCGATGCGTTTAAGGCCGTCGCATCACCGTATGCTTCCGACACGATATATCTTTTTATGGGCGGCTTTGTGCTAGCCCTTGCTATGCAAAGGTGGAATCTGCACACCAGGATTGCCCTTGCTATCGTGCTTTTGGTGGGCACGAGTCCCAGGCGGCTAGTGGCGGGATTTATGGTGGCGACTGGATTTTTATCCATGTGGGTGAGCAACACCGCAACCGCCATAATGATGCTTCCGGTGGGCCTAAGCGTACTGCATTTAGTCGGACGCTTAACGACTCAAAAATGGACGTTTACGGCGATCGAGGACGTGGCAAATTTGGACGAAATTTCGCGAAAAGGCGTGCAGGGAGGCTTTATGAATACGGTATTTCACAAAGGCTGCGACATCGCAAAGGAGATAAAAGAAAAAACGAGCACCTTTAGCTCAAATTTCGGCATCTCGCTAATGCTAGGCATCGCCTACGCCGCCTCTATCGGCTCAGTGGGCACCATCATCGGTACTCCGCCAAATGCCCTGTTGGTCGCATACATGAAAAACGAATTTGGCATCGAGATCGGCTTTTTTGAATGGATGTTAGTGGGTGTGCCGCTTAGCGTCGTTATGCTCGCGGCGTGCTGGTTTTTGCTCACCTACGTGCTCTTTAAGCCCGAAATCGGCGAGATCCCAAACGGTAAAAAAGTAATCCAAGACGAACTAGATAAGCTCGGCCCCATAACCGTACCGGAAAAGCTAGTAGGGGTTATCTTCGTAGCGGCTGCCACGTGCTGGATATCGTTAGGCTTTGTACTAAAATCCTTTGATATAAAAATCGCTAGCCTAGACGCCATAATCGCGATGAGTACGGCGATTTTACTCTTTATCGTGCCCGCAAACAAAAGCGGCGAGCGTCTCATCGACTGGGATAGCGCCAAAAAGCTGCCGTGGGATATCCTCATACTCTTTGGCGGCGGACTGTCGCTCTCAGCGCAGTTTAGCAGTAGCGGGCTATCGCTTTGGATCGGTCATCAGGTCTCAGCACTCGGCGCGCTGCCTGTCGCCGCGATCATCATGGCCGTCGTAACGCTCGTCATTTTCCTCACCGAGATCACGTCAAATACCGCCACGGCAGCGGCCTTTTTGCCCGTCATCGCAGGCGTTAGCGCAGGGCTTGGCTATACCGGCGCAAACGTGATGCTATTTACGATCCCGGTCGCTATGGCAGCTACGTTTGCATTTATGCTGCCCGTCGCCACGCCGCCAAACGCCATCGCATACGGCTCTGGCTACGTAAAAATCAGCTCGATGATAAAGGCTGGAATCTGGCTAAATATCATTGGCATTTTTCTTATCACGGCGACCGTCGTCTTTATCGCTTCGGCTGTCTTCGGACTTAAATTTTAAGTAAATTTAGGCGGCCTTGACCGCTTAAATTTACCCTTATTTAATAGGCGTTGCTGTATCATCGTAAAAATATTTTGACCTAAGGCTTTAAAATGAACGACATCCAAAAATCCTACGACGAGCTTCCCTATATTTCGGCTGCCTTTGCGGAGACTTCGCCTGCGCGACTTGAGGCTTTGGCTTCGTTTTTATCGCTAACTCCGCCGCCGTCTAAAACGGCTAAAGTGCTAGAAATCGGTTGCAGCTACGGCGGAAATTTGTTTCCTTTTGCCATCGCAAACCCGCAGGCAAAGGTGCTAGGCATAGATCTAAGCGAAGTGCAGATAAATAAAGCCAAAGAGCTAGCCGTACAAATGCGAGTGGATCATATCGAATTTAAGGCAAAAGATATCTGCGAGTTTACGGATGCGGACGTGAAAGATTACGGCAAATTTGACTACATCATCTGCCACGGCGTTTATAGCTGGGTGCCTGGCGTCGTAAAGGACGCGATCCTAAAAACCATCAAGCGATTTTTGAGCCCAAACGGCGTGGCGTACGTGAGCTACAACGTCTATCCGGGCTGGAAGATCAAGGATACGATCAGAGATTTTTTAATGTTTGGCACCAAGGGCATAAAAGGAGAAGCCGCAAAAGTAGCCAAAGCTAGAGAGCTTTTAAAGGTACTGGGAGAATACGCTAAATTTTGCCAAAAAGATGGCAACGTAAGCCAGATTTTCGTAAATTATGATAGCCTAAAATTCCACATCGATCATATACTCTCAACAAACGATTCTTATATCGCTCACGAATATTTAGAAGTTTTTAACTATCCGATTTATTTTAAAGATTTTGCGGAAAATTTAGAAAAAAACAACCTAACTTATCTCGCCGAGGTGGGGCTCGAGGACGTTTTTCAATCAAATTTAGGCATAGACGAATTTGATGCGTATATAGACGCAAATTTTAGCTCGCGCATAGAAAAAGAACAGACGCTCGACTTTTTAACAAACAAGGTTTTTAGACGCAGTATGATAGTACGCAAAGAGCTTATTCCAAACGACCTTAACGTAAATATCGGCGCCGACGAACTTTGCAAGCTACATATCTCAGCAGGCTTTAACAAAGAAAAAGACCGCTACAAAAATATTAGCAACGTCTTAATGAAACCTGAATACGACTGGCTTTATCAAGTCTTTACCGACGTATATCCAGCAAGCGTCAATTTTGCCGACGTCGCAGCGCTTTTAAAAGACGACGAAAACGCCGTAAAATCGGCATACTTCGGTTTTATGGAGATTTTAGCCGCAGACTGTGCGAAGCTAACGACTTACGAGCGTCCGAAAATTACTTATGAAGTTGGTAAGAGTCGCCTAAAAGAGCGAGTACGCGGATATTTTGAGTATTTTAGTGCCGCAGACGAACCTGTCATAAAATTTGCCGACGAGTTAAACGTGCCCGCGAATTTTTCGCCGTTTGATGCCTTTATCGCACTTAAATTTAACGGCGAAAACTCGTTTGAAAATATCGTAAAACAGACGGCAAATTTTGCAAGAGAGAGAAACCTTGAGTTTACCGGCAAAAACGGCGCAATAAAAACCGCCAGCAAAAACGAATACCAAAAAGCAGCCGAAGACTACGTAAAAGATCTCGAGCTAAAACTAAGCGATGGCGGATTTTTAGAAAATTTCTGATTTTTCTTGAATACGGGCGGGGCAAATTTGCCCCACACTCTTATTTATCGCAAATTTAATCGTATTGTTTTAAATCTATAAACTCAAATTTTAAGCAAAAAGCTTATTTATCATTATAATTAACGTCGTAGAGATGAGTGCGAGTAGGCATCTTTTTTGGACGGTGCGGTCGATCTTTTGCGCCAAAGCCACGCCAAACCTCACGCTTATAAGCGAGCCGATACCGACCAAAACGCCGACCTCGTACTGCACGAGCCCCTGCGAGGATAGGCTGATAAAGCCCGAAATCGACGAAAATATCACGAAAAATAGTCCAGTACTGACGGCTTTTTTGATGTCGTAATTAAGAAAATTTATCAAAACCGGCATGATGATAACCGAGCCGCCGATACCCACGCTGATCGCTACCGTACCGACGAAAAGTCCTACGAAAAAAAGCGGTACGAGAGAGGGATTGTGCGCGCCTTTTGGCTCCGGATTTTTAAAAAATAGCTTAATAACGTTAAAAATTTGAATGCAGATAAGCGTGAGAAGCAAAAATTTCGACGGAATGCTCGCCACGATAAAGCCGCTCGCGCTCGCCCCGCAAAAGCCGCCGATACCGAGCACCAAAGCAGGCTTTAAATCGACGGTCTTGTTTTTTATATTTAAAAGCGAGCCGTAAACCGAGCTAAACACCATCTGAAGGACGCTTACGCCGATTGCGTATTTGACGTCAAAGCCCAAAAACACGAGTATAGGCACAGCCGCCGCACCGCCTCCGATGCCCAAAAATCCAGACAAAAAGCCGACAAATAGCCCCAAACATACGTATCCGATCGACGCAACCGATAAAATTTCCATAATCTCACCTTAAAGTAAAATCCGATTTTAGCCGTTTTTGGGTAAAATTAATTTTAAATTTTATAAGTCGCAGTGCCGTAAAAACGGCGTTTTTACCCATTAAAAGAAGTAAAATTTTAATCTATTTTTAGTAAAATTTAATCTTATTATAACATATTTTTTAAAATAAGATGTCTAATATTAAATTTTAAATGACGATATCATTTAAAAAAACCGCCCTTTGTTTAACTTCTTTCGGCAGATACTTCGCATAGGAGCGATAAGTCTCGTTCAAGTCCTTATGCCCCATCATTTTACAGCCCACCCACATAGGTTCCTCGCCGCGGCTCAGCATGACGGAAGCAAAGGAGTGTCTAGTATCATAAAGCCTGCGAGTATTGTAACCAAGTTTTACTTGCAAATCATTAAATTTAAGCCGCATCATAGACCGAGAAAGCCTAAAAATCCGCTGGCTTTTGTCGCCGCTATCAAGCTTTATGAGTTCATTATAGACGATTTGCAGCATATCGATCGTGCGGTTGCTGGATTTAGTTTTCGGCGAATCCACGATGCCGACGTCCGAAAGCGTTTTATTTATCCGGATTTGCCTATTTTCAAAGTCTAGATCGCCGAAAGTAAGAGCTAAAATTTCACCGGTTCGAGCGCCAGTAAAGAACGCCACGACCAAAAACAGCCGCAGCTCGTCGTCAGCGTTTTTAATGAGTTTCAAAATTTCATCAAGGCTAAACGGCGGAAATTTTTCATCCTCCAATTCATCGAGGTGTTGCTTAAATCTAGGGATAAAAAACGGATTTTTGGAGATTATGTCATTACTTACGGCATATCGAAAAATCATCTTAAAAAAGGAGCAATAGCCGCTAATAGAGCTATCCTTTAATCCTTTATTCTTACAAAATTTAACGAATTCTACGCTGTGATACCTCTCAAAATCGGCTAGGTAGAAGATACCATTAGTGTTTAAAAATTCCGTGATCGTATGGCTCATAATCACGTAAAGCCGCCTAGTTTTATCCTTTAAAAACGACTTCTCGGCAAGGAGACGATCGATCACGCTATCAAAGCTAAACTCACTAGAATTTTTAATAGCGCCGGCGTCTTTCTCCCCTTTTCTAAGGAGCCTGTCGGTTTGTAAGTCCTCGAGTTCGCGATACCGGCGTTTAGCCTCCGCGATATCGGATTTAGAGCCGAGAAATAAATCGTAATTTTTACGAACGAAATCAAACGCCAAAGGTGACTTTTTAAGACCCGTAGCACGGCGAATTCTAACGCCGTCCCTTTGACAATCGATATAAAAACGTCCGTGTTGCACGTAGATATTTTTATTTTTTTCTAAATTTTTCATACGAGTAACTTTATCAAAATTTAATTAAAAGTAAGCGAAAAGTCGCCGCCTTTAAGGTTAAAATTTTTTGAAATAAAAATTTTTTGCTTAAAGTGCGATTTTACGGAGATTGAAATTCTCAAAACAAGCAAAAAATCAATTAAGAAAAGCGATTTTTTACAAAATCTCGCTAATAATTAATTTTTATTTTTAAGTTTTATATAATAAAATACTCATAAAACAAAATCGTTATCGCCATTAATTCAATTAAGTAAAAGTTACATAAAAAGTTTAAGCTTTTACAAAATCTCGCCCGCCCTTACCATAGTGTAAAAAACAAATTTAAAAAAGGGAAAAAATAAAATTTAGATAGAGTCTGTGTTGCTGAAAATTTAAATTTTTAGAATTTTAATTAAATTTTAGATAACTTAAATTTTTCTTAAAAATATATTTATATATGCAGAGAGGAAATTTTAAAGAATTATTACTTAATGCGATGAGAAAATTTTAAATTAGAAGCCGGATTTTTAAATTTAAATCAGTTAGGCATTTAAAACGATTTTAAAGGCTATTAAAGCCGCATAGATAAAAAATAAGAAAGAAATAGGGGAAAAAGCTTATTTTTGATTGTAGAGCATTTAAAAGGCATTTGTGAGCGTTTTTGAATTTTAGCATTTTTCGATTTTTTATATATCACTTTTTAAAAGTTTTTTAAATTTAACAAATGATAGACTGATGAAAAATAATCTAGCAAAAGGATTTAAGGTGGCAGAAGAGCTGACGCAAGAGCAAATGGCTGAATGGGCATATTTAAGCGAGGACGAACAGACGCTTACAGCTTCGAGTATACATAAAGGGGAAGAAAACGAGCCGCAAACGCAAAATAAAGATATAGACGACACGAGAGACAAAATTTTAGATTGTCGAGAAGCCATAGAAAACACCGGGTTGTTTAAAAGCAGCGAAACAAGCGCAGTAGCTTGCGTAAGAGAATTTTATACCGCATACGGAACGGACGACGATAGCAAGGTTCAAGAAGCGATCAACGATATTTATAAAACCAATATGAGTCTAAGGGATGTGACCGAAATAAAAGAGCTCACCCTAAGAGAAATGAATATGGACTTAAAAGAGGACTTCGACAACGGCAAAGAATACACCATACGAGACATTAACAAAAAATTTGCCTACGAAGTAACGGGAGCTGCAAATTTAAGCAAAGACGCGCAGCAAGCCGTAGAAATACTAGGCGAAAAAGAGCTGTTAGATACGAGAATCAGGGAAAGACAGGCGGAGCTGGACGAATTTAAAAGCCCGAAAGCAAAAAGAGAATTCGTAAAAGACAGATTGGACGGCGTAGAAAAAAATGAGTCCTTAAAAGAGAGTCTGCAAATTTTAAAAGAGAAAGAAAAAATAGAAGAGCAAATCAAGGCAAAAGAAGAGCAAATCGCCAAAAAGGAAAAAGGGGAAGAAAAAGAGTCAAGCCCCGAGCAAAACGAACCACAGCCGGGCAGAGAAAACGGCGCAGAGCAAGAAGACTGGAATAAGAGAGCCGACGAGCTAGAAATGCAGCACGAAAAGGAGCTCGAAGACCTCAAAGATAAGCAATCGAAGCTTGAAGCGAATTTTCAAAAATCGATCGACAACCTAATGAATAGCGATGGGATAAACGGCATTATAACCGCGCTGCAAGAGATGGACAGAAGCCTTGAGATGATGCTAAAACAGGGTAAAGAAGAAAGCATCGCCAAAGATCGCCAGCGCCAAGAAAAGCTTGATCTAGCCTTTGACAGTCCTAAATTTAAAGAGGCTGTCGGCGATTTGGTAAAAGAGGTCTATACGCAACGCAAAAAAGTCAAAGGCGGTTTTAAAGAGATGGAGAACGAGCGGGCTAATTACGCTAAATTACAAACGACCTATGAAAAAGAAACCAAAAAAGGGCTTGACGTCAAAGGATACGAAAAGCTAAAAAAGATGATGGGTGACATCGAAAAAGAAACGCCGAATTTTAAAGACAGCTACCCTAAATTTTATCAAAAGGTAAACGATACGCTAGTGCAGACCAAAGACAAAATTTTAAACAAGGCCAAAGGGCAAGAAAATGAAAATGACAGAGGCAGGAGCCTATAATGAGCAATATAACGCCAAAACAAAGAAGAAACGTGATTGAGGGTGACTTGGAAAATTATGTCAAAAGCGAAAACGATTTTTTGAGCCTAAGAAAGAGCTTTATAGACTTAAATTTTAGCCTAGCCCTAGCGTGCGAGCACGACGAACAAAGGGCAAAAAAGTACCTAGATGCAGCCAGAGAGATACAAGGACTCGAAGATAAGCAGGACAAGAGGGGAAAGTGGGAAATAAACGAGGATAACAACAAAAAAGTGATGACCCCGCACAAGGACGACGAAAAATTTCAAACCAAATTCGAAAAGGAAAACCCACTCCTTTTCAGGCAGCTACAAAACGAGCTAGAGCTCATGAATAACGAAGCAAGGTTATACGAAAAAATTAAAGACAACAAAGACAAAGGCATAGATAAATTAACGCCGCTTTACGTAGAGTTGCAAGAGGGGCAAATCGATGTAAAAAGAAAACACGGAGACGAGGTGGGCAAGCCGATAGATACCGATAGATTTAGGTATAGCTATCCAAACGCTACCAAAACGCTAGAACAAACCATCGAAAAATGGGCAGAAAAGGAAACTAAAAAAGAAAATACCGAGCAGAAAGGAAGAGAGATATGAAGAAAACATTAATATCTATTGGTGCGGCAACGGCGCTATTTTTTAGCAGCGCAAACGCAGGAGGCGTTCCGGTTATAGACGTGGCCGCGATAGCTCAAGCGGTAATGGGCTATACTCAAACGCTAAAAGACTATGCTGAGCAAATCAAGCAGTACGAGCAAATGGTCAAAGATACGCTAAATTTTGAAAAACAGATGGCCGAGCTCGGCATAGATATGAACAGCATCTACGATATACTAGGCGATGCGCAAAGCATGATCAGTCAAATGCAAAGTATCTACGATAACGTCAAAAATATCCCCAATGACATAATGGGCGATATAGCGAGAGTGCAAAACGCGTGCTCGTTTTTGGAAAATAATAGCCAATTTTTCGGAATGACGCTAGGAAAAACCAAGAGCTCAATCAAAAGCAAGGTTAATCGCTGCACTTACGCATTGCGAGACGGCGAAAATTTGAGCAAAAGCATAGACGAGCTGACCGAGCAGATGAATAAAGCCGTCGATCCTATCCAAAGAGCGAACTATCAAGCGCAAATCAACAACATAAAAAATGCCGAGAAATTCCTGCAAGAAAGGGATAATATCGAGAAAACAAACGCCTTGTTAGCCTTTGAAGATACCTTTCATAGCGACGATAAGACCAATCCTTACTCAAAAGCGAAAATGAACGACGATTTAAAGCAGCTTTCAAAGCAGCTGAGCAAACCAAACAACCAAAAGCAAGCTCAAGCCCTCACGAACTCGATACTGCTTAAAATTTTAGAAAATTTGCAGCATCAATACGAGCTGAATATCAACTATACCAGCACGATGGCTACTAGCAAGCAGCTAAACGAAAGCGGCAGCAATAAAAATTTAACCGAAGAGAGCTTTAATCAGTCGGTCGTAGAATATAAGCGCAACGACGCCATATTTGAGCCAGAAACCAAGCAGCTCCCGAAAGATGAGCTGGGACTACCAAAATTCGTATATTTCAAATAAAGGGGAAAGAATGAAAAAACTAGTTTTTAGTTTGATCGTAGGTGCAATTTTTGCGGCAAGCGGCGCGACCGCAAAAGAGACGAGCGCAAAGGATACGGCGACAAAGACGTCTGCTCCAAAAGAGCTCGGCGACGTATTTACCGGCGATAAGAAACTGGCATGCGAAGCGGTGCTATGCCTCGCAAGCGCTACTCGCCCGCCGGAGTGCGCCGCAAGCCTTAAAAAGTACTATTCGATTACGGCTAAAAAGGCGCATAAGCAGGCTCAAAAAAGACAAGCATTTTTAGATCTGTGTCCAAGATGAAAGAAAATCTAGTCGAGCTCGCGCTCGATGAAATTTTAAAAAATAACGGCTACTTTGAAAAAAGAGACAAAAGTAGCCGTAACTACAAAACGCTTACGAACGACTACGGAGATACGATAGTCGTATCGCGCCAATCAAACGGCCACTACTTATATTTTAATCCAAATGACAGTACCGATCGGGGCAATATTTACAGCTTCGCTAAAAATCGCGGAGTAGAAGTAAAAGATTTAATAGACGAAGACAAAATAAAAGATATAAAGGAGTTACAAAACAATACTATACCAAAAGCAACTACTAAAAAAATCGATAATGAAATAATAGAAAAATTTAAAAAATTAGATAAGACGGATAAAAATTCATTTTTAATTAGCCGTAGGAAGCTAAGCGGAGAACTATTGGCACAATTTAGCAGCCTAAAACAAGACAGTAAATACCAAAACGCGGTCGTACCGACGTACACGTTAACGTCAGTGCAAACGGACGCCGGCACGAAAGAGTTTTTAAAGCAAAGCGGAACGATAAGCTATCTCTCAAAGCCCTTAACACACGATCCGCAAGGAAAAGCATACGATAAGCCTATCAAACAGCTTTGCAACGGAAATAAGGGGCTAGAAATTTTAAAAGCCGATAACGCACATAAAAGCCCCAAAGAATTTAAAAATATAATAATCAGCGAGAGCATGATCGACACGCTATCGTTTTGCGAGATGAAAGGGATAAATTTGCAAGAGACGCTGCTATGCTCGACCAACGGGCAAATATCGACATCGCAAAAAGATGCGATTAAAGCGCTTCGCAAGCTCGCCCCGGATGCAAAATTTACGCTAGCGTTCGATAATGACGATCGCGGCAAAGAGTTTGGCAAGATCGTAGAGCAAATAGTGCCGAATGCTGACAGGCAAATGCCTATATTAAAGGACTTTAACGATGATTTGGTAGTCGGCAAAGCATTGGGGCTAGCAGCGCGCAATATTAGTAAAGAAAACATTTTAAAGCCTTTGAGCGAGCTTGGCAAGAAAGTAGAGTATTTATCAAAGAAATATGATTTTTTAGAGCCTTGCGCAAAGAATGAGCGCGTAAATGAGCTTTTAAGATTTAATCCTTCAAAATTTAAAGAGATAGCCCCAAAGGTGCAGCGTCTGCCCGGAATGAGAGAATGCTTTAAGCGACTTAATCTCGTCGAAAAAAAAATCGGCAGGGAGTATTCTAGGGCTATATGATTTATAGAATATTGATTAATTCGGGCAATCAAGATTTAAGCTGGTTTTTAAAGTTTAAGGTTTATATAAGCTTTTGGAATTTATATCTTATCCCCTTTATTTGGGGGTTTGATAGAGATTACGGCAAGTGAATTTTTTACAAAATCTCGCTCATAACGTCCCGCTGCCGGGTTAAGTAAAGCGGTAGCTCTCAGATGTTCGGGCGGTCAAATTTTAGGCTGTCCGGATTGGAATTGGTAGCACGGCCAGAGCGGTGAAAATTTGGCTTGCTTTTTAAAGTTTAAGGTTTGAATAAGATTTTAAAAATTACATTTTAATTCCTATTCTTGGGGGTTTGCTCGGATTTGGGATGAGTAAAATTTTTACAAAATGCCGTTCTTGTTGGCGGTCTGCACTAAGGTGCTGCCGCGCCGAAGCCGAGCCTAAGGTCTCGGCTTCTATGGGTTTAAGCGGGGGCACCCCGCAACGCCCCTCCTAAATACAGAAGCTGCCGCCAATGACGGCAGCGGGAATTAAAAAAGGGGAAAGAAAATCAAATTTAGGCTTAAATAATGCTTAGGTTTCTAATTTATTTTTAGGTTATTTTTGCTTTTTTGCTATTTTATATTTTTATATATTTTAATTATTTGATATTTTATTATTTATTATTTTATTATTTTTTAAGTTAAAAAGTGGTATAATCGTTTTATAAATTAAGAAGAAAGGAACTTAAAAAGATGAAATTAACGAATGCGATTAAACTACTTAGCCAATACGGCGAAGTTAAACAAGATGAAACCGGAGCAAGAATTGAAATAGACGGCTGGACTTACGGCGCTAGCACGAATTGGAACGAGCAAGAGGTTCTATTTTTATATTGTGAATGCGGTACAAACACGCGGGATAGGCACTTTTATTCATATAACACGCTAAAAGGACTTAAAGATTGCATGGATAGATACATCCGGGCAACGGCATAGCAAGAGGATTACAATGAAAATTTATTTAACGGAAATAGACTACGCCCGTTTAAATTCTTCGATGGATGAGGGGCGATACTCCTTAAAAAGGGATGGTGAATACACGGAGGCGATAAAGCTTAAATTTATAGGCAACGCGACGAACGTTGAAAGCTATGGCGTATTTTTTAGCCACGATCCGTTTAAAGTTTTTATTTTAGATAAGCTGGCGCAAACGTTTAGACAGACCGATGGTTGGGCGCCGCGAAACCTTTAGGGGTCAAATAGACGAAGGGCAGCATGAGTCAATGAACAAGAACTATAATAAATTTGAAAGGGCACACGATATAATGGCGGAGCTAATCAAAGCCCCACTCCCTCTTGAGCCGGTGGAGCTTGGCAACATTAGCGACAGGGAGCTTGGCTTTTTGAAGAGTAGCGTAGAGATGATGGCGGACTACTTGGACTCGCTGGGCTTTGATTTCAGAGGCCACAAAGAGGAAGTCCTGATGCCGATTTACGAGGAGTTCGAGAGGCGGCAAAAGTAAATAGCAAAATATGCTATAATTTGTAAAAATAAGGATGAAAAATGAAGAAAATTAAACTGCTGACGGCGGCTGTTATAGCCGGGCTTATGTTGGCAGGATGCGGTGAAGATGATGGGCTTGTAAAGCTAGAGAATGCAAATCCGGCAATAAAACAAGCAAATTACGATGCAATGGTCAATAAGCTAAAAGAGAGAGTTAAAAATGTAGATTTTGAATTTTATCATGCACAGACCTTATTTAATGGCGAAAATTGGAAAAATTATACATCAGAGCAGGGCTTTGCCAAATTTACAAGATGGAAAGCTCAAAACGACCTCATAAACAATGAGAAACTCGTAGTAGTAGTCGTAGATAAAAATAATAAAAAAGTAGGGTCGGCATACGAGGTCGAATGTACAAAATGGGGCAAATTTGAGTGCGATCCAGAATATATAACGGTTCTTGAAAACGGAAAAAGATAGAAAAAGGAGAATCCCCAATGAAGACGACGTTACCCGATTTAACCAAAGAATCGATACTCGCATATCTATCCGAGCTCAAGCCGGGTCTTGAAAAAGACGGCATCCAAAAGATAGGACTTTTCGGAAGCTATGCCAAAGGTTATGCGGGTGAAGACTCGGATATAGATATAGTCGTTTTGGCCGACAAAAAGGACTTTTTGGATAGACTGCACGCGTTTAAAGCGCTTGCGTATTTAAATGATTTAAAAGAGCAGATCGCGGGCAAATTTCATAAATCGGTAGATATTTGCGATTTCTATTCTGAACAAAAAATGCAAGACGACAAGATAGTGAGGGGAGCGATTTATGTCTGATAAAAAAATTATATATCGATTAGAACTGGCGGTAGAAAAAATAGATCAAGTATTTGAAATTTGTAAGCCCAAAGGCGTTACAGCAGCACTAGAAGACGAGCTGCTTGCAAAGCCAGCGATAATGAAACATATCGACGTCGTATACCAGCAATTTAAGAAGCTTGAAGAAGCGCAGGAATACCATATATTAGATAAATTTAAAAAAGAAGATATAAAAGGGATAAGAGATATCAGAAATTGGTCTTCTCACAATTATGACAATATACAAAACGAGATCATAGAAGACGTTATACGCACAGATCTTCCTAATCTCAAAGAAAATCTTCAGAAAGTCATAAAAGAAACGAAGCAAGAGCTGTGCGAAGATTTACAAAAAAAGATCGATCGCTTCGTTAAGAAGCAGAATATTTTAACCCCGCAAGCCAAGAGCGATCTTGGGGCAGATATTCAAAAAGGCTACAACGACTTACGAAAAAATGGACTTGAGCTTGATAAATCATATGCAGACAAGCTCAAGGGCATCATCAAAAGCAACTCGAACGAAAACGTAAAATAATTTTGCGTTTGAATTTTTAAAAAGGGGAAAATAAGCTTCCTTCCCTTTCTAAATTTTAATTTTTTTATACTTCTTTTTACATAAATTTAAAAAATATGATATTTCTAATTTTACTATATTTTAATGAAATATAATTTTATTTTTAAATATTTTATTATTTCTTAAATATAATCTACTCTCGACCGCCAAGTTCATTATTAAATTTATTTTGATCCGCCGGGCGAGAACCCTGAGTTTTAGTCTTACCGGATCGTTCAGCCAAGACGTCTTTATAAAGCCTCTTTTCGTTTTTGATTTTTACTAGACGATCGTCGGGCTTAACGCCCAGCACCGATACGCCTTTAAAATATTCTTTGAACAAAAAACCGTCCTTATCGATTTTATCGCTATTTAAAAGCTTTTTGCCGACGTAGTCGAAGCGTTTTTGACAAATATCCGCGATAAATTCCTTATTGCTTTTTAGCCTTTTTTCAAAAGCGGTAGCCTCTTCGCCGATTATGCCCGAGTGCTGCAAGACGTAAAGGTTTTTATCTAAAATTTCAAGCTTTGCGGTTAATTTAAAAAGACTTTCGTTACGCCCGAGCATGCGAGTAACTAGTAGGCTATCCTCGAAATACTTCCTAGCCGCATCGTCCTCGCGGCCGCGATGAATAGCGATAGCGCGTCGCACTTTTTTATAATTTTCGACATCGGCCTTGCTCGCGCCCCTATTTTTCGGATAAATTTTATTGTAGTTGTAGCTAAAATTTTCAAGTAAATTTAGCCCTGCGGAGTGGTCTTTATAGTGAGCCAATCGCATCTCGTTAAGCTGCGTAGCTTGACTGGAAATTTTATTTATTTTGTCGATTTCAGATAGCACGGCCTTGCTCTTTTCTTTGATGACTCGGTTACTTTCTTTTAACTCACGAGCGAGCTTATATACCCGTTTATTTCGCTTTTTAGTATAAAGCATAAAGAGCCGTAAGAGCTCTTCGTTATCTTTTTTAAGCGCGGCAAGCTCGTTATTCATAGCTTCAATTCGCCCTGCCGTAGCGTCATAGCTTTGCTTATTTTTATCCTGCATTTTTGAATAATAGTCGTTTATTTTATCTTTTGCCGTATAGTCGTCCGCTTCCAGCTTCACGGCGGATTTTACTTTGTTAAATTCGAGCCTTAAATCCTTTTGCAAGAAATTTTTATTCTCGTATTTTAGCCCACGAGCTCCGAGAGAGTAAGCGAAATTCGTCCGCACGTCGTCAAAAAACTCTCTGATTTCGCTTCTGCTATCAAAGTGGATTTTTTTATTGGTAAAGCTATTTCGTTTATTTAAAACCACGTGCACGTGCGGATTATTCTGATGGGTGTGTAGCACGAAAGCATACTTGTGTCCGCTAAAATTTAGACCTAATACGTTATGTACGCTCTCGCTCAAAGCTCTTAATTTTTGCTGATCGTCGCAAGGCTCGTTGATAGAAAAAATTAGATGCCACGCGTCCTTCGAGTTTGGATTATCGCCGAAATCCTTGCCCCAATCTTTTAAAACTTCATCGCTGCCTACTCTCTCCCCTTTTTCATTGATAGCTGCGCCGTCGAGAGAGTTTTTAAGAGCGTAGTCGATGCAACGCTTGATGGAAGTTTTAGGTAAATTTGAAATCATCTTTACGACTGATTGCTTGGCAAAGTTATTTTTAGGAAAAGGAATATGCGAGCGAGAAAATCCTGCGCCGCTTCCAAAAGAAACGTATTTATGCTCCGATTTTGCCGTGCGAGTATAGCCGGCTCTGATAGCTTTTAGTTCTTCGAAAAACGCATCCCAATCGCGTCTTGCCAAATTCTCTCCCTTTTAAATTCTTAAAAAGTATTCATAGCTTTTAAAGATATTTGCAAAAGATGTTAGTGTAAGTAGCTTTAAGAAAAGATAATGCCAGAAGTAAGGCAGGATAACCCCTTTTATATATCACTTTTTTAAGTTTAGCCCATTTTACGGCGATAAAACGCCTAAAAATGGGGAAACTAAACTTAAAAAAGCTGTGATTTTCGGTAATTTTGCAATTGCCGAAAATAAAATAAAACGCAGAGCATTTTATTTTTGAGAAAAAGCAAGTAGGTTTTAAAAGGGAAAGCGTAAAAAAAAGCACAAAAATATTTGAAAAGTTAGTACTATATTAAAGATGGGGAAAAATAAAAAAAAAAAATTTTATTCGGATAATCATATTGACAAAATAAAAGAAAAAATTAAAAATATCTAGCAAAAGTATTCAGAGATAAGCAAAACGAAACGGAAGAGAAAATTTTTAAAAGAATTTGTAAAATTTTTGAAAAGCGTAATTTTGTAAAAAGATTTTTTTAAAAAAATAATCGCAAAAAGCCTATAAAATAATCAATATGAAAAAGTAAAAAAGTAAATAAATACTTATAAAATCTTTAAAAGAATTGCTTGTATATCCTTTAAATCGCTATTCACAAAATCACTTTTACAAAATCTCGCTTTTTGAAAAATAGTATAGTGCTAGAAATCGAAAATATTCTAATCAAAAAGGAGCAAACAATGAGAGAAGTCTCAAAAAAGGCGAAAAGTATTTTTTACTTTTTAATGTTCTTGCCGTTTCATTTATTCGGAGCGGGCGGCCAAAACGTTTTAAAAACTTTGGAAACAAAGGCAAACGAACAAATCACTGAAGCCGGAAGTAGTGCCGCAAGCGTTATCAATACGGTAATCACCGTATTTGGTATTATTTGGGTCGTAGTATTCTTAACGATAATGTTCGTAAATATCGAGGCTTTAAAAAATAATATAAAATTGCTACTTGGTATCGCGATTATTCTTGGTATTGCATACGGCTTATCTGCCGCAGCAATGTAAAAGGTAAAAGCGAATGATAGTGACCGACTGCTATATGGACTTAACCAAAAGAACGAAAATCATAGGTCTAACAACCACGAGTCTATTCACGATTATAATCGCTGGATTTATCTCGTGGTTTATCTTGATTTTATATTCGCTAGCAGTCGTTGCTATTTTATACTGCTTCTTCTTTATTTTAGAATTTTTTGATGAAGACATATACGACATCATCGGTTCTAAAATGAAAATATCGCAAAACAAATTTTATGCATAGGTTAGAAAATGGCTCGCGGAATAATAGGCGTAATCAAAGAGTGGAATCAAAACAAAAAGAAAGAAAAACTAAAAAGAGAGCTTGGCATTGACGTAAGCCAAGAAAAACCAAGTATTAAAAATAAAACGGAAAACGACGTTTTATCAAAAATCAATAAGATCAATAAAAAAGCGGATGAAATTTTAATGATAGCAGAACCGCAAATTTATACACTGGCAAAAGAAAACAACATCGCCTGCAAATACGGCGAGAATATAATAATCACCAAAGACGGCAACGCAAGTATAGCAGTAGAGCTAAAAGGGGTAAGCTACGCCGGAATTAGCTTAGACGACGAGACGGACTACCTTTTAAACCGCGTTATGTTTTTTACGACTTTGAAAGATGACGTAGAAATAAATTTAATCATCAAAAAAACAAAGCAAGACTACAAAGAATATACAGACAAAAATATAAATCCGTATGCGAACGAGATCATAAAAAAATGGGAAACCAATCAAGATATATACGCTATAAGATACTTTTTAATAATTTCTACGATGACGAAAAATATCACAGGACTACTGGAAAGCTTTAAAACCAAAATGACTAGCGAAGAGGGCGACGAAAGCAACGAAAGCGCAAAATTAAAGCAAAAAATCGAGCTTTTAAGCGATACGTTCTCAAACATCAAAAACTACTTTTCGATTTATCAGCCAAGACAGCTAAGCGGCGATGAGATCATAAATTTTTATGCCACGTATTCAAACGCGAAAGAGACGAACCTTGCATATACGAATGAGCTGATCACAGATAGTTACATAAGCTCATACGTCGAATTTAAAAAAGACTACATAGAGTTTTACCGCAACGACGGCACGACCAAATACGCTAGATTTATCAGCGTAAAAGCCTACGAAACTGAGCAAATCAAGTCGATCATCACCTCAAATTTAATCAAAAGCAATAACGAATTTATGGCTATGATTTATCTAAAAGCTTACGAAAAGCGCAAGGCGATCAAGAAGATAAAGGACACCAAAGCGTTTGCGGTAGAGCTAGTCCGCCAAGAGCTAGATCAGTTAATGGAGCTAATCCAAGCCGACAGAGAAAATTTAGTAGAAACGAGCTTTTCGGTATATTGCCTAGCCGATAGCCTCAAAGAGCTGGAAAACCGCTCGAACGAGCTAAAAAATATCCTAGAAAATCAAGGATTAAATGTTGTCCGAGAAACGCTAAATCAAAAAGCTCTTTATTTTAGTTTCTTTCCTAGTCGCGGAAATTTAAACGCTAGAAAGAAAACGCTAAATATCAGCAACTTAGCCACGATCGCAAATTTTGAAAACGAAGTAACCGGATTTAACCAAAACGACTGGGGCGGCGAAGCGATAACGACATTTAAGCACCTAAACGGCACGCCGTATTTATTCAATTTTCACTGGCAGCCAGACGGCGATCGCCCAGCCGGGCATACGATGATAGTGGGCGGAACCGGAAGCGGAAAGACGACGCTGGCGCAATTTTTAATGACAAATTTATTTAAATACCCGATAGATATATTTGCAATGGATAAGCTACGCGGTATGTATAACTTCACGAACTACGTAGACGGCGAATATCACGATAGTGAGAGCGATGGCTTTAAATTAAATCCGTTCAGTCTAGCTGACACGAACGAAAATAGAGACTTTTTAAAGTCATGGCTACGCTTTATGGCCGAAGTTAAAAACGACGAGCATGAAGCCATAAACGATATTAACAACACGATAGACCGTATATACGACATGAAGCAAGATGGTCAAACGCTAACGCTAAGCGATTTTATTATATCGCTTCCAAGCGACAATAACGAGAAATCAAGACTAAAAATCAGATTTGACAATTATAAGGGTTCGATATTCGACAACAAAGAAGACGCCCTAAATTTTACCAAGCAGCTATCAGTGTTAAATATGGATGGCATACTGCAAAACAAAAAAACCGCCGGACTTACGGCTATATATATTTTTCATAAACTAAAAAATAAAGCCAAAAATAGCGCGGATAAGCGCGGCTTCTTTTGCTTTATAGACGAGTTAAAGGATTATTTGCAGGATGAGACGATGCAAGAAAAAATCCTAGAAGCAATCCTAGAAGTTAGAAAAATCGGCGGAGTAATGTGTATGGGCTTTCAAAATATGAGCTTATTTAACAACATTGAGCGCGGCTCGTCTTTTTTGGACAATATCGCAAATTTTGTCATATTTCCGACCAATAGCGAAGAGACGCTGGCGGAGTTAAACGCGATGATAGGATTAACGCCGACGGAAGCCAAATTTTTAAAAGAGACAAACTCGAATGCGAGGCAAATATTGCTAAATATGAAATTAAGAAACGAGAGCGCAAAGCTGGATATAGATTTATCGAGGCTCGGAAGCTACTTGCGAGTATTCTCGTCAAGCTCGGACAACGTAATGCTTTTAAAGCAGCTTAAAAACGATAGCCCGGTTCACTGGCGAAAACATTACATAGAATTTAAGGGGAAGAGGAGTTAAAGATGAAAAAGATTGCAATCATCATGGCGGCGTCGATACTAGCGGCGCTTTTAAGCGGATGCGCGGATAAACCTAGCAAAATAGAAAGAATAAGCCCCTGCGCTTGTTACGATTTTATAAAGGTGGGTTAAATGGCGTTTGAAGAGAGAAAGATCGACCCAAATTTTATTTTTAGAGCCGAAAGAAACATTAAAGCGTATATGTTTTATACGATCATAGCCCTCGCGGTCGTAAGCGTAAGTCTGGCGGTAGCAATAGCGCTTTTAACGCCGTTAAAGGAAACAAAGCCGGTTTTACTTAAATTTTCAGATGGCGACTCCCGCTTCGTGACTATAGACGATACGAGCCTAAATGTCCGCAGCAACGAAGAGCTGCTAAAAAGCATTTTAGCTGGATACGTTAAAAACAGAGAGATGATAAATCGCATAGATGATGTCGAGCGCTACAATGAGATACGCACGCAAAGCAGCAGGCAGGTATGGGAAGCGTTTCAAAGTTTAGTAAGCGATCCCAACTCGATTTATACGACTAAAAATTACTTCCGCAACATTCAAATTTTAAACGTAGCCGTTTTAAGTCAAAACGTAGCGACGGTCGACTTCCAGGCCGAGATCACGAATCCTACGCGCACCGAAGTAAGCTATAAAAAATACAGAAGCGCGATAGAGTACGACTTTCGCAACCAAAGCGGCACATACGCCGATACGATGAAAAATCCTACCGGTTTTATCGTAAGTAAATATCAAATAACGCAAATTTTGGACGAAAAGGGCTCAAAATGAGAAATTTAATAAAACTTTCGATCGTCTCGGCACTTGCTTTAAATTTAAGCGCGGCCGAGCCTCAAGAGGGACTAAGCGAAGAACAGATGAATCAAATCCGCGCCATTATGCGCCAAACGCAAGAGCTGGTAAACGAGCAGCAGCAAAACGGCTCTATGGGTGAAGATATATTTAACGATAAAAACAAAGACGTAAACAACAATATACAATCGAATTTTAAAATAAATCCGCTCGGACTATACAAACAAAGGCAGCAGCCGCAAGGGGCAAAATTTAACGACCCTAACGGCGGGCAAATTCCCGAACAAGACGTAATAGACTTCGGCGGTGCGCCCGATGGTTCGGATAGGCAGATAGGAAAAGACGAGCTGGAGCTTATGAAAAACGCCATCCGCAATCAAGATTTAAAGGCATTGCAGCAAAAATTTCACTCAAAGAAATACAGTGGATACGAAAATACGCAAGTAGTCAAATATCAGCCCGATAAAACCATCAAAATTCGCACGCGCCATGCAATGGCCACTACGCTGATATTTGATAGCGAGATAGATAATTTCGTGCTAGGTGACCAGACTGGCTTTAAAATAGAGCAAATCCCAAGCCAGCCTAATGCTATCGCAATAATCCCGCAACTAATCGGCATCGATACTAGCCTAACGATTTTTACAGGTGATGGAAAAATCCATACCTTTTATATTTTTTCAACGGATTATAAAAATTCAAGCGACCCAAGCTTCATAGTTCGTATAAAAGACGGCGAAACGCAAAAAGCTAAGCTTGCTAAGCTTGAAGAGGACGGCAAGGAGTATTTAACAATAAAAGACGGCATAGCCGAGCTGAAAGTCAAAAAGAGCGATATTTACAGCGGATATACGCAAAAAGCCAAAAAAGAAAATGAGTGGCTGCTATCGGCTGAAATTTTTAGCGATAAGAAATTTACGTATTTTAAGTATTCCAAAGACGAAATGCCGCAAATCCCTACTATTTACGCAGTCATTGATAAACAAGATAGCCCGGTAGAAACGAGGGTAATAGGCGATTACATAATCGCAGAGACTATAAATCCGAAATTTACGATTAAAAGCGGCGATAGCTACGTATGCGTAGAACGCAAAGAAACGCAGGCTGAAAAACTAAGAAAAGAGATAAGAAAAAATTTAAACACCGATGAAGAAGCCGTAAAACAAAGACAAAAAGAGAATAGCAAAACAATAACGAAAAACCAAGAAAAATATAACGAATCCAC
This sequence comes from uncultured Campylobacter sp., assembly GCA_963519525.1. Lineage (GTDB taxonomy): Bacteria > Campylobacterota > Campylobacteria > Campylobacterales > Campylobacteraceae > Campylobacter_A. Next base: position 365 of record CAUQOI010000014.1, on the reverse strand, counting down.
AAAGAAAGCAAGAGGATTTTAGAATGAAAAAGGGGAAGAAAACGCTGCTTTTAAGCCTTGCGACGCTTAGTATAATTTCCTCTCCCCTTTTGGCGGAGGAAATTTTTAACGAGGCGGCCGGGCAAGAGCAGCAAGACGAGCAAATAAGAAATTTACAAAACCAAAAGAATCTGAATCATCTTTTTGAAAATTCAAAATTTCCGGTCGACGATTACATTTATAAAGCCGGAAAGAAAATACCGAGCGAGGACGGGCAAAATTTAGGCGAAATTTTAAAGAAATTAGAAGAACTCGAAGCTAATAAAAAGCAATCCGGGCAGATCGCGCCAGGAGCGCCGGCCGCTACACCCGAAGATATGACAAAA
>CAUQOI010000013.1:0-30256 GCA_963519525.1 uncultured Campylobacter sp. | reverse complement strand
TTTACTAGCATATTTAGCCTGTCAAAGCCGATCGCGATACCGCCGTGCGGAGGCGCGCCGAAACTTAACGCGTCGAGCAAGAAGCCGAATTTCTCGCGTTGCTCGGCTTCGTCGATGCCAAGCAGCTTAAATACCTTTTGCTGAACGTCGTTTTTGTGTATCCTCACGCTACCGCCGCCAAGCTCATATCCGTTAAGCACGACGTCGTGAGCGACCGATAGGATATCCTCAAGATCGGGCTCGTCGATGTTTTTAGGCATGGTAAACGGATGGTGCATAGCTGAGTAGCTGCCGTCGTCGTTTTGCTCAAACATCGGGAAGTCTAACACCCACAAAAACTCCATTTTGTTTTGGTCGATGATTCCCATTTGCTCGGCGAGGAAAATCCTAAATCGCCCCATATAATCAAGCACGACTTTTTTCTTGCCGGCACCGAAAAATACGACGTCACCGACCTTTAGCTCGCAGCGCTCTACAATCTCGTCAAGGTCGCTTTGCTCGAAAAATTTGCAAAGCGGTCCTTTTAGTCCGTCTTCTTTCATCTGGAAGTAGCCAAGGCCTTGAGCGCCGAATTTGCGGACGAATTCCTCAAAGCGGTTCATCTCGCGCTTACTAAAGATATTATCGCCGTTTGGCACTTTTAGCGCTTTGACGCGGTTTTTCTTAGGTTCGGTTGCGATTTTGCTAAAGATTTCATTGCTAGAGCGCGCGAAAATGTCGATAACGTCGATCATCTTTAGGTCGTAGCGCAGATCGGGCTTATCGCTGCCGTAGCTCTCGGTCGCCTCTTTGTAGCTCATACGGCGGAAAGGGATTTGGATATCGTATCCGCATGCGGCAAAGACGTCTTTTAGCATATTTTCAGCCATATTTAGGATGTCTTCTTGTTCGATGAAGCTCATCTCGATATCTATCTGCGTAAATTCAGGCTGTCTATCCGCGCGCAAGTCCTCGTCGCGGAAGCATTTTGCGATCTGGAAATATTTATCAAAGCCAGAGCACATCAAAAGCTGCTTGAAAAGCTGCGGGCTTTGCGGCAGGGCGTAAAACTGGCCCGGATATACGCGGCTAGGCACTAGATAGTCTCTGGCGCCCTCCGGCGTCGCGCGCGTTAAAATCGGCGTTTCAAACTCGATAAAGCCCATTTTATCTAGGCTGTTTCTGGCTGCGATCGCCGCTTTTGAGCGCATTTTAAAGATATTTTGAAGTTTCTCGTTTCTAAGGTCCAAAAATCTGTATTTTAGTCTGATGTCCTCGTTTACGCTCTCGTCGCCGATGACGAAAGGTAGCGTCTCGCTTGGGTTTTCTACTATCACTTCGTTTGCGACTACTTCGATCTCGCCCGTTTTTAGGCGCGGATTTACTAAGCCTTCGCCGCGAGCGCGGACCTTGCCTTTTATCCTTAGCACGTACTCGTCGCGAACGTGCGATGCGGCCTCGTGAGAGCTCTTGCTATCTGCCGGATCGCAGACGATCTGGATCAGTCCCGTGCGATCGCGCAGGTCCAAAAATATAACGCCGCCGTGGTCGCGGTAGGTATTTACCCAGCCGCAAAGCGTAACTTCTTTGCCTATGTCGGCACTGCTTAAATCAGTGCAGTAATGGCTACGCATTTTCACTCCTTTTGCTGTTTTTAACGCGCCCATTATACTAGAAATTTGCTTTTTCCCAGCTTTTTTAAAACAAAATGTGATAAAATCCGCTGTATGAAAAAAGAGAATTTATTACTTCCGGCTAAGGTAAAAAAAGTCGGTCTAGTCGCAAAAATCAATGCAAATTTAGTTAAAAACGCGCGAATCTTGCGCGAGGTTTTGGCTAGGTACGGCGTTCAAATTTTGTTTGAAAATGCGCTCGCTAAACATCTAAATTTAAAAGAGGGCTCGAATTTGCAAGGATTTGAGGTGCGCGAGCTGGCTACGGAGTGCGATTTTTTGATCTCGCTCGGAGGCGACGGCACGATCATTTCGCTTTGTAGAAACGCAGCCGAGATTTCGCCCTTTGTGCTAGGCATCCACGCGGGTAGGCTGGGGTTTTTAACCGATATCACGATGAATGAATGCGAGAAATTTTTCGCCGAGTTTTTCGAGGGCAAATTTGAGGTCGAGACTCCTTTTATGCTTGACGTTTTTTTGCACAAAAAAAGCGGGGAAATTTTACACAAGATAGCATTTAACGACGCGGTAATCGTGGGCGAAAAGGTAGGCTCCATGACGCACGTGGAGGCCTTTTGGAACGAAAAATACTTTAACGCGTATTTTGGCGACGGCGTCATCGTCTCTACGCCGGTTGGATCAACCGGATACAACATGAGCGCAGGCGGAGCGATAACCTATCCTCTAAGCGAGGTGTTTTTGGTTACGCCCGTTTGTTCGCACTCGCTCACGCAGCGCCCAGTCGTGCTTCCGCGCGGATTTGAGATCAAATTTAAAACCGCAAGCGCGGCGGTGCTGGTTATCGACGGGCAGGAGCGGTACAAAATGGGCGAGCTTGAGGGCGTGAGCATGACGCTAAGCGCGAGCACGGCGCGGCTAATCCGCCACGTCGGGAGAGATTATTTTCAAATTTTAAAAGAAAAGCTGCATTGGGGTTATAATGATTGAGCGGATTTTGATAAAGCAAAATTTAAGTTTTGAAAACGTCGAGTTAAATTTCGGGCGCGGGCTTAGCGTCTTTACGGGCGTGAGCGGCGCTGGCAAATCGGTCCTGATGGGCTCGATAATGGCGGTTTTAGGACTAAAAGATAGTGAAGCAAAGCTGATCGAGGCCGACATCTCGCATAAATTTGACCTTGAAGAATTTGGCCTAGAGAGCGAGGAGATAAATACCTTTAAGCTATTTCGCGACAAAACGACGCGGTATTTTATAAACTCGCAAGCCGTTTCTAAAAAAAATCTAGCCAGTATCGCCAAAGAGCACGTAAAATACCTATCCGCAAAGGAAATAAACGAATTTGAAAACGATAGATTTTTAAATTTGCTAGATAGCTTGCAAGTGAAAAAAGACGCTAAATTTAACGAAATTTTGAGCGAATTTAGGCTCAAATTTGATGAATTTAGCCAAATTTCTCGTGAGCTAAAAAAAATAATCGACGAAGAAAAAAGAGTGGAGGAGCTAAAGGAATTTGCTTCTTTTGAGATTAATAAAATAGAAAGCGTGAGCCCGAAAATCGGCGAATTTGACGAGCTGATGGAGCTAAAAAAGCGCCTAAGTAAAAAGGATAAAATTTTAGAAGCGTGGAATAGGGCGGAGCAAATTTTTAATTTCGAGCAGGCCGTGACGGACGCGCTAAACATCAGCGATATCGATAGTAGCTTTTTTGAAGAGGCGATGAACGAGCTGCGATTGGCGCGCGAAAATCTAAACATGGACGAGCTAGAAGACGTGGATATCGAGGGCGTGCTAGACCGCATCGAGGCGATAAACTCGCTCGTGCGTCGCTACGGCGGTGAGGAAGAGGCGCTAGAGACGCTAAAAACGCGCAAGGCAGAGCTAGCCAGATGCGAAAATATAAGCTTTGAAAAAAGCGAGCTGGAGCGTAAATTTAAGCAAAATGAAGCCGCGGTAAATGCGCTGGCTGATAAAATCAGCCAGGCCCGCATGGCAAATTTAAAGGAGCTTGAAACGCTCATAAATTCGTTTCTAAAAGAGCTTTATATGAGTGAGATTTCATTAAAGATAAATAGTAAAACCCTAGACGCCGCCGGCAGGGACGAGGTAAATTTGAGCCTAAACGAGACGGCGCTAAAAAATCTAAGCTCGGGCGAGCTAAACCGCTTAAGGCTAGCTTTTATCGCGAGCGAAAGCAAGATCACCGGAGGCGGCGAGGGCGTCATAATCCTAGATGAAATAGACGCGAATTTAAGCGGAAAAGAGGCGATGAGTATCGCAAACGTGCTGCTAAATTTGGCCAAATTTTATCAAATTTTCGCTATCTCGCATCAGCCGCAGTTAAGCTCTAAAGCCGATTCGCATTTTCTAGTCGAAAAGCGCGGCGAAACCTCGAACGTAAGGGAGCTAAAAAACGAGGAGCGCGTAAGCGAGCTGGCTCGTATGATAAGCGGCGAACGTATAACTGAGGAAGCGATAAATTTCGCCCGTCAGCTTTTGGTTGTTTAAGTTCGGCTTAAAATTTAGGTTGAAAAAAGAAAAGTAATGGTATATTTGAAAAAAAATTTTAACGAGAATAGATGGAAAAAAATAAAATTTTAATAGTAGAAGACAATAAAGCACTGGCTAGACTGATCGCCAAAAAGATGGAAGATAAGGTCGAGATGGAGATCGACGTGGCGTACACTATGGCTGAAGCGCAAGCTTTTTTAAGCGATCCAAAAGAGTATTTTATCGCGCTGCTTGATCTAAATTTACCCGATGCTCCAAACGGCGAAATCGTGGACTACGTTATCTCAAAAGGACTGCCTAGTATCGTGCTAACGGGTAGCATGGATGATGCCACTAGAGAGAGCTTCATCCATAAAGATATCGTGGACTACGTCTATAAGGGCAATATGGACGATATAAATTATATATTTAAGATCATAAATCGCCTAAGCAAAAATAGACAATATAAGGTAATGGTTGCCGAGGACTCGGCGCCTTTTAGAAATAATCTTAAAAAAATCCTAACTAGTCTTCAGTTTCAGGTGTTTACCGCCGCTCACGGCGAGGAGGCGATGAGTTATTTCGCCGATAACCCCGACATGAAGCTTGTCGTTTGCGACTATAGGATGCCCGTAAAAGACGGCCTTGAGGTGCTAAAAGAGATAAGAGCTGCGGGCGATAAGAATCAAATCGGCGTTTTAATGATGACGAGTCCGAGCGAAAACGTAAACGGCGCGATATTTTTGAAAAACGGAGCGAATGATTTTATCGCTAAGCCCTTTGTAAAAGAAGAGCTTATTTGCAGGGTAAATAATCTAATCGAAGCGATGGAAAACATAAATCAAATCGCTGATTTTGCCAATAAAGACTTCCTGACGGGCGTTTATAATAGAAGGTATTTTTACGACGATATGAACGAATACTTAGCCTACGCCGAGGAACGCGCCGAGCCTTATGCGGTGGCGATGCTAGATATCGATCATTTTAAACAGATAAACGATACTTACGGCCACGACGGCGGCGATAGGGCGTTAAAGACGCTAGCTAAAAAGCTGATCGACGAGACCAAAAAGGGCGATTTGGTAGCGAGATTCGGCGGGGAAGAATTTTGTATCGTATTAAAAAACGTCTCAAACGAAGAGGCAGTTAAATTTTTCGTAAATTTAAGAGCTAGTATCGCAAACTGCAAAGTGCGACTAAAAAAAGAGCAGATAAAATTTACTGTCTCTATCGGAGTGGCCTTTAGCAGGAGCGATTATAGGCTAGATGAGCTTTTGGAGCTTGCCGACGAGGCTCTTTATAGGGCGAAAGAAAACGGGCGAAATAGGGTAGAAATAGCCTGATGATAATAGACACTCACTGTCATTTGGACGATGAAAGCTTTGATAACGATCTAGTAAAAGTTATCGCAAATGCCCGAGAAAACGGCGTCGGCGGGGTGCTGATACCGGGTGCTGATATTAATGATTTACCAAAAGCGGCTAAAATAACCCGCGATTTTGAAAATGTATTTTTTGCCGTCGGAGTTCATCCTTATGATAAGGATGGATTTGACAAGGACGTGCTTTATAAATTTGCAAAAGACGAAAAATGCGTTGCCGTGGGCGAGTGCGGGCTTGATTATTTCCACTTGCCTAAGGACGAAAATGAAAAAGAGCTTGAAAAAGCGGAGCAAAAGCGCGTGTTTAGAGCGCAGCTTGATATGGCGATAGAACTAAATTTGCCGGTTATTTTGCATATTAGAGATGCAAACGAAGATAGTTTTAATATCTTAAAAGAGTATGCAAGCAGGCTAGTCGGAGCGGTTTTGCACTGCTATAACGCTTCGCCTTTGCTTCTGGAGCTTGCAAAAATGGGCGAATTTTACTTCGGTATCGGCGGGGTTTTGACATTTAAAAATGCGAAAAATTTGGTTCAAATTTTGCCCCAAATTCCGCGAGATAGGTTGCTACTTGAAACCGATGCGCCGTATCTGACGCCCGAGCCCTTTAGGGGGCGTAGAAACGAGCCTGCCTTTACGCGCTTTGTCGCAGTAAAGATGGCTGAGATTTTAAATTTAAAAGAAGAAGAGGTAATGGAAATAACAACGAAAAACGCGAAGAAAATCTTTATGAAATTTAACACGTAATCAAGGAGAAAAATGAAAATCTTTAGAGTAATAATGCTGTGTCTAGCATGTACGGGGTGGCTTTTCGCAACCGCGGCTAGCAACGACGCAGAGCAAACCCAAAAGATGATATTAAAAGAATTCGACATAGACGCTAAATTTTTACAAAGCTCTCACTACGCTTCTATAAAAAATTCCATCAAGGACGGTAAGAGAAAAGAGTTTACTAATACCGTCAAAAACGGCTACAAACACATCCCGATGCTTCAAAAGATCATAAAAGACTCAGGTATCCCGGAGTCGTTTTTATATCTTGCTATGACCGAGTCCGGGTTTTCAAATAACATAGTTTCCAGCAAAAATGCCATCGGAATTTGGCAGTTTATGGAGTCTACGGCGAAGCTTTACGGCCTTAGAGTAGATAAGTATACCGATGAGCGAAAAGACCCGATGGCAGCTACCGCCGCGGCTACAAAATACCTACAAAGCCTAAAAAATGACTTTGGTAAATGGTATCTTGCGATGATGGCCTATAACTGCGGCGAAGCAAGGTTAAGAGAGGGTATCAGAAAAGCCGGAACCACCGATCTAGCTACGTTGCTAGACGATAAAAAAAGCTACATCCCAAAAGAGACGAAAAGATTCGTAAAGAAAATTTTAACCATCGCACACATAGCTAAAGAGCAGGAAAATTTACTAGCTAAAACGCAAGCTCTAAGCGGTACGAACGGTATAGAGCTGTCAAAGATAGACGTTCCCGGCGGCACAACGCTGATGGAGGTCGGGGACAGCATAGGTCTTAGTCTAAAAAAGATGAAAGAATACAATATGCATCTAAAATTCGTCTACACTCCGCCTACGGAAAAGCCTTATTATCTTTATATCCCATCAAACAAAAAGAAAATGTTTAACGACAACTTCGAGGCGGCGCAAAATAGAAAATTTGAAATTTACACCGTCAAAGAAAGCGACACGCTGCTAACTATAGCTAAAAAAACCGGCGTAAATCATAAAATCATAAAAGAGTATAATGACCTTGCCTCAAACGAGATCAAGCCTAATCAAAAACTTGTCATACCAAGCGAGCAAAACGTCAACTACCTAGCCGAATACATGGTAAAAAGCGGCGATACTCTCGGAGAGGTTTCACAGAAATTTGACGTAGCGCTTGAGGATTTAAAAGAAGCCAATACGCTTATGAGCTCAAATAGCTCGATCGGAGCCAAACTTGCCGCAACCGAGTAGGGCTAAATTTATATTTTTTAGCCTATTTTTCGTATTTTTTATGAGCGGCTGTTCGTTTTTGACATCGCCGTTTGGCGGCATCACCGGTAGCGGCGGCTCAAAAAAAAGCGGCAAGATAAATAGTTCAAAGGGCATGCATGAAGCAACCATGCGCCCATACACCATAAACGGTAAAACTTACTATCCGACGGTCGTAAAGGTCGGCGATAGAGCTAGCGGTATAGCTAGCTGGTACGGTCCGGATTTTCACGGTAAAAAGACGTCAAACGGCGAGACATATGATATGCATGCTATGACGGCGGCGCATAAGACTCTACCGATGAATACGATGGTGCGCGTAACGAATATAAAAAACGGTAAAAATATCATCGTGCGTATTAACGACCGAGGACCTTTCGTTGCGGGGCGCGTGATAGACCTGTCAAAAACGGGTGCGGTGAAACTTGACGTATTTAACGCCGGTACGGCTCCGGTTTTACTAGAGGTCGTCGGCTTTAACGGCAACGTCGGCGGAGCAGCGGTCGTAGCATCCTCACAGCCTAGCTCAAAACAACCTAGCTCGCAAAAACCGAGCGCTCAGACTAAGTCGCAGCCGCAACAACAGCAACAAACTTTTGTTGGCGGTATTTTCATGGTGCAAATCGGTGCATTTAAAAATTTAAGCGGCGCAAATGCCTTTAAGCAGCAGCATGCGGGACAATACGGCAACGGCGCTTATGATACCGTTATAAAGTCCTACGAGCTTGACGGTGGTAAAATTTACAGAGTATTTATAAGCGGCTTTAGGAGCGAAGAGGAAGCAAAAGACTTCATAAGCGCAGGGCACATCTCTGGCGCATTTTTCGTGAGGGAATAAAATGCAAAGAAAGACAAAAGAGACGGATATTAGCCTAGAGCTTGAAATTTACGGTAGCGGTAAAGCCGAGATAAACACGGGCATAGGATTTTTCGATCATATGCTCGAGGCCTTTTGCAAGCACGCTCTTTTTGATATGAAGCTTGTTTGCAAGGGCGATTTGCATGTAGATTTTCATCATAGCGTAGAGGACGTTGGTATTGTTATCGGACAGGCTTTGCGCGAGAAAATTTATCCGATTAGCGGAGTCGAGAGATTTGGCGAAGCGACGGTGGTGATGGACGAGGCGGCGGTAAACTGTGCTCTTGATCTTTCAAACCGTCCGTTTTTAGTATATGAAAGTATAAACGAGGGTAAAGTCGGCGAATTTGACGTAGAGCTGGCGAACGAGTTTTTCCAAGCCCTAGCGTTTAACGCCGCAATCACACTACATATCGCTAAAATCCGCGGACGAAACTCTCATCATATTTTGGAGGCTAGCTTTAAAGCCTGCGCCGTCGCGCTAAGAAGGGCTCTGGCTAAAAATGCTAGAGTCGGCGTACCTAGCACGAAAGGCGTGCTATGATAGAGATTATATTTTTAGACGTCGACGGCTGTCTGACCGACGGCAAGATCGTCTATAGCCCAAACGGCGACGAGCTTAAATTTTTTGACGTCAAGGATGGATATGCTATCGAGAGCTGGCTAAAGCTCGGGAAAAAAGTTGCGATCATCACGGGCAGAAGCTCGCCTATCGTCGAAAAAAGAGCGCAGGATCTAAAGATAACGCACGTCTATCAAGGCGTTAGCGATAAGCTTGAAGTCGCAAAACAGATACTAGAATTTGAAGGGTTGGAGTTTGAAAACGCTGCAGCTATAGGCGACGATTACAACGACTACAAGCTACTAAAAAGCGTCGGATGGAGCTTTAAGCCAAAAAACGCGATCAAAGAGCTTGAAGTAAGAACGAAACTAAACTATAAAGGCGGCAACGGCGCGGTGCGCGAGATGATAGAGATACTTATCCGCAGCGAGGGCCTAATGCAAGAGTGGGCTAAGCGTTGGTTATAAGGATTTTTTACCTAGTCGTCAGCGTCTTTAGCGTGGCGATGGTTTATTTGGCGATTGAGGAGCCTTACTATAGCGATCTCTTAAGCAGCGGCGAGGTGAGCGCGAGCATGCAGATGAGCGCGGTCACGGACTACGAGATGAACGCCACTGCAGTAAACGCTAGGTATGAAGCCGATACGTGCAATAGATATAAAGATAGAGACGAGTGTTTAAAATTTAAAGGTGTAGCGATAAGGGGCGACAAGGAGCACAATATCAGTTCGGATGAGGCTATTTATCAAGAAGATTTATTAAAATTTAAAAATAATGTTAGATATATAAACAACGAAAATCTTAAATTTGTGTCCAATGAAGCCACTTATGACATAAAGAAAAAAATAGCCATCAGTAACACCCCGTTCGTTATGACTCAAAATGGGAATAAAATTACCGGCAATAGTTTAGTTTATGATTTGAATTTAAAAACAACTAAAATAAAAGGATTTCAAGGATGGATAGAGCAAGAAAGGCGATAGGAACTCTACTGGTATTTTGCTTTCTGCCGCTGTTTGCTGAGCAGGTAGAGGTTAATGCCGATAATTTCTTTGCCGACGAGAGTAAATTTATGGGCGAATTTAGCGGCAAAGTAAAAATCACCAAAGGTAAAGACGTACTAACGGCGGATAAGGTTATTATTTATTTTGATTCCAAGAAAAACCCAACCAAATACGTAGCCTCGGGCAACGCCAAATTTAGAGTATTTATCAAAAATAAAACATACGACGGTAGCGGTAGCGAGCTTGTTTACGAACCTGCGCCGAATTTATATACGATAAACGGCAACGGATTTTTACACGAGATAGAGAGCGATAAAAAAGTCTACGGCGAAAAGATTACCGTCAATCAAAACAGCGGCACGTATAACGTAAACAGCGGTAAAAAAGAGCCGGTCAAATTTATATTCCAGGTTGAGGACAAAAAGTGATCCGCGTTTTAAACGCAAAATTTCTTATCTCGGCGCCCGACATCTCGCTGGCTCCACCCGCAAACTCTAGCGAAGTAGCGTTTCTGGGGCGCTCAAACGTGGGCAAAAGTAGCCTAATAAACGTTCTCGTAAACCAAAAAAGCCTAGCCAAAAGCAGCTCCACGCCGGGCAAAACGCGCCTCATAAATTTTTTCGAGGTCGAGTATGCGCGCGGCATCAAAAACGGGCAAGGCGAGCTAAGCGAGGAGAGGGCAAATTTGACCTTCGTTGATTTGCCGGGCTTTGGATACGCCAAAGTTGCCAAAAGCATGCATGCGCAGTGGAGAAAAAATCTTGACGAATATCTAAAATTTAGAGCCAACATCAAGCTTTTCGTGCATCTCATCGACTCGCGCCAGTTTGATATGCAGATAGATAAAGACGTAAACGACTATTTGCAAAGCTTCTTGCGCCCCGATCAAAAGATTTTAAATTTCCTCACAAAATCAGACAAGCTAAATCAAAGCCAAAAAAGCGCGGTTTTAAAGGTCTATCCGGGCGCACATTTCGTTTCGGCACTTAAAAAAACAGGCGTAGAAAAGGCAAACGAGCTTATATATCTAAACGCGCTGGGGCTGTAATGAAATCAAAAAGCCGCAGGCAAATTTTGGCATTTTTATCATCAAATTTTCTAACTAAATTTACAAATTTAAGCAACCAAAAAGCTAAGTTTATAAATTTAGCTATAAATTTATAACCATGCAAACGAGTGCGGCGATGCGAAGACTGGGCGCGGAGAAGCGATTTTTAAAGCAGCTTACTTGGGTTGCTTTTCTTGTGTTTTATCAGAGCATAACGACCGTATTTACGCACCTGCCGCCTCTTATCGGGATATTTTTTACTTATATGATCACGCTAACCTTGCAAAAACAAAAGACGCTCAAGGAGTTTGGCAAGGAGTGGTATTTTTGTCTATTTTACCTTACTTTTGCCGAGCAGGCGCATGGGTTTGCGCTGTTTTCGGCGGTGATTGCGTTTATGCTTTTTTATCATTTTATGTCCGACTGGCTCATCGTTACGCTAAAATCAAGAGAGCTTTTGGCGGTCGGATTCGTCGCTAGCGGTTATGTTTGGACCTGCGCGACCAGCTCTTTTATCTCTTACGCGGCAAATTTGCCGATGCTAAAATTTGACTACGAGTACCTGATCTACGTCGGCGTGGAGTCTGTTTTAGCGGTAGTTTTATTTAGGGGGCGCTTATGAGGATGCGCATAGTCTTTGGCATCATATTTAGCGTCTGGGTGCTTTTGCTAGTGCGCGTTTATTATCTTAGCGTCAAATCAAACGACTTTTACGAGGAGATTGCCGAGCAAAATGCGGTAAAAACGCAGTATCTAGCTCCCGTTAGAGGGCTGATTTTGGACGCTAAAGGTCGTCCTATGGCGGTAAATCGCCTCGGTTTTTCCGTCTCGTTAAAGCCGCATCTAAGCGGCAAGATGGCGGAGATTTTAGACGCTGAGCTTGCAAATTTGCAAAATTTATTTGAGGACTTAAACGCCACCAAGCTAAAGCGCGAATACGTCAAGGCCGACTCGCCTTATAATCAAGATTTTATTCAGATTATCGATTTTATGGATTATGACAAGATGATACCGCGCATAGCCGAGCTCTCGCTGCGAGAAAATTTAGAGGTTAAGCCGGCATCCAAGCGCCACTATCCCTACAACAACCTAGCTTCGCACATCATCGGCTACGTCGGCCGGGCAAACCAGCAAGACGTCGAATCCGACCCCGTCGCAAAGCTAACCAATCACACGGGCAGAAGCGGCACGGAGCGCTTTTATAACTCCGTCTTGCAGGGGCAAGAGGGCGTGCGAAAGGTAAAAGTAAATGCGCTAAATCAGGAGGTCGAGGAGATATCCGTGAGTTACCCGCAAAGCTCGGATATATCGCTCACGATCGACCTTGAGATGCAAAAATACATCGAGGAAATTTTCGGCGACAACGCGGGCGTTATCATCGTGATGGACGTGAGAGACGGCTCGATACTGGCTGCTGGCAGCTTCCCCGAGTATGATCTAAACCCGTTCGTTACGGGGTTATCGCAGGCCAAATGGGACGAGCTCGTTAAAAGTATCGATCATCCGTTTACGAACAAACTCGTAAACGGTCTTTATCCGCCGGGCTCGGTTATCAAAATGGGCGTGGCGATGGCGTTTTTAGATACCGGTAAGATGAACCGCTCTGATGGGTATTTTTGCTCGGGCTCATTTGAGCTTGGAGGGCGAAATTTTCGCTGCTGGAATATCTACGGACACGGTTTTATGGATATGAACTCGGCCATCCGCGAGAGCTGCGACGATTATTTTTATAAAGGCAGCTTAAAAGTCGGCATAGACGCCGTTTCGCCGGTTTTAGAGCGGCTGGGTTTCGGGCAAAAAAGCGGAGTAGATCTGCCTAACGAATTTGTCGGTATCGTGCCAGGACGCGAGTGGAAGATGCAAAAATACGCTCAGCCGTGGTATCAGGGCGAGACGCTGATCACCTCGATCGGACAGGGCAACTTCCTCGTGACGCCGATGCAGGTGGTGCGCTATACGGGCATCCTAGCGACGGGGAAAAATATCGTCCCGCATTTTTTACGCAGCGTAAACGGCGAGGAGGTTAAATTTGAGCCAACCGACGATATCCTCACGCCGTTTGAGAAAAAGCAGCTGCCGTACATCCAAAAGGCGATGTACGAGGTCGTAAATCATAAAAAAGGCACCGCGCATAAATATTTTAAAGAGGCAAAACTCACGCTAGCGGCAAAAACTGGTACCGCGCAGGTCGTGGGCATCTCGCAGGCCGAAAAAAAGCGTATGAAAGAAGAGGATATGGAGTATCTGCGCCGCTCGCACGCATGGGTCACGACCTATGGACCTTACGAGGAGCCTAGATATGCCGTTACCGTTATCATCGAGCACGGCGGACACGGCGGTCTGGCTGCCGGACCTCTCACGGCTAAAATCTTTAATAAACTACTAGAAATGGGCTACATCGATCAAAAATACGAAATCACTTCGCTAGCAGATACCGAGGCTGCACAAAAGAAGAAAAATTAAAATTCCGCGTTTAAATTCGGGGTTAAATGACGTCAAATTTGATCAAATTTCTAAAATTCTAGCGGATTGGTTGCGAAGTAAAATTTGAGTTAAATTTACGAAATCGGCAAGCGGCCGAATTTATCCCTCAAACATCTCCGAAAGCTCGCTTGTAGCGATATTTACGATTTTATTATTTGCGTCTAGTTCGATCAAATTTTGGGTTTTAAATTTCGCTAAGATCCTTGAAAACGTCTCTGGAGTGATGTTTAGGATGGAGGCTATTTTGATGTGTTTTAGCTCGTTAAAAAGATCGGCGTGGTTAACGAGAAATCTCGCAACCTTAGCCTCGGAGTTTAGCACGAGCTCTTGATGTATCAGCTCGCTTGCGATTTTTAGCTTTTGCGAGAGCGATTTGATGATTTGTAGCGATACGCGCGGGTTTGATAAAAACTCGGCGTAAAATTTATCGTAGTCGATTTTTAGCACCTCGCCGCCTGTTAAAAATATCGCCGTCGCCGGAAATTTGATATTTTCAAAGTTGGCAAGCTCGGCTACGAAGCTAATCCCGTTAAACTGATGCATAAAAATCTCTTTGCCCTTAGGGCCGATTTTATAGAGCTTGAGAGAGCCTTTTATGAGGAGGTGGAGCCACTTTGACTCCTCGCCCTCCATAAATAAAAACTCGCCCTTTTTATACTTTTTTAGGATGCTGATATCTTCTAGCCTTTTTAGCTCGGCCTCGTTTAGGCCCTGAAAAAACGGGATTTGCTCTAGCATTTGCCGTTCTTATTTATTTTTTAAAAGATCTCTGATCTCGGTTAGAAGCGCAACGTCCTCAGGCACCGGCGCAGGCTCTTCGGCTTTTGGCTCCTCCGCTTTTGGTTTTTTGAGCGAATTTATAGCCTTAACTACGCAGAAAATACAAAACGCGATAATCGTAAAATCGACCATCGTTTGTATAAACGAGCCGTAGTTTACGGTTACGGCAGCCGTGTCGCCGACCGCGTCTTTTAGCGTAAATTTTAAATCCGTAAAATTTACGCCGCCCGTTAGTACGCCCACGATAGGCATTATCACGTCGCCCACTAGCGAGCTAACGATCTTGCCGAAGGCGCCTCCGATCACGACGCCCACGGCCATGTCGATGACGTTGCCGCGCATCGCGAATTCTTTAAATTCCTTAACGAAACTCATGTTTTTCCTTTGCATTTTAAAATTAGATATCAATTATATTTATTTTAGCTTCACAAAAGATAAAAAAGCCAAGTTAAATGCTTAAAATGCTATAATCGCCCCTAAAAATCAATAAGGAAACAAAAATGTATCGTTTTGCGCCGTCGCCGACAGGCGATATGCATCTGGGAAATTTAAGGGTTGCGATCCTAAACTACGTCTGTTCGCTCCAGGATAAAAGCGGCTTTATCATCCGCATCGAGGATACCGACAAGGAGCGCAATATCCCCGGAAAAGACAAGGAAATTTTAGAAATTTTAGAGCTTTTCGGCATCAAATGGGACACGCTTTATTATCAAAGTAAAAATTTGAAATTTCACCGCGAATTTGCGGCAAAGCTTTTGATAGATAAAAAGGCGTTTTCGTGCTTTTGCACCGAAAGCGAGCTGGAAGCCAAAAAAGAAGCCGCCAAGGCTAGAGGCGAAGCCTACCGCTACGACGGGACGTGCGAGCATCTAAGCGACAATGAAGTGCTAAATAACCAAAAACCTTTCGTCGTGCGCATGAAAAAGCCGCTAGGCACGATGAAATTTAAAGATGCGATAAAGGGCGAGATCAGCTTTGAGCCTGAAAACGTCGATAGCTTCGTGATTATGCGGGCTGATTTTACGCCGACTTATAACTTCGCCTGCGCGGTCGATGATATGCTAGAGGGCGTCACCTTCGTCATCCGCGGCGAGGATCACGTCAGTAACACGCCAAAACAAGACCTCATCCGCGAAGGACTAGGCTATACGCAAAAGATAAACTACGCCCACCTGCCTATCATCCTAAACGTCGAGGGCAAAAAAATGAGCAAACGCGAGAACGAAAGTAGCGTAAAATGGCTGCTCTCGCAAGGCTTTATGCCAGAAGCCATCGCAAACTACATCGTCTCGCTAGGCTACAAGGCGCCGGTTGAAATCTTTACGATAGAAGAAGCCGCGCAGTGGTTTGATATCTCGAAGGTTTCGGCGTCTCCGGCCAAATTTGACGTCAAGCAGCTTGAGCATGTCAACCGCGAACACATCAAAAGAGCAAGCGATGCAAGGCTAGCCGCGCTAATGGGCATAAAACCAGAATTTGCCCCGCTTGCTAGATTTTACACGCAAGAAAGCAGCCTGCTAACCGAGATAAAGGCTAAGGTCGATGCGATTTTTGCGACCAAATTTATCCCGGATGAGTTTAAGGCGGGTTGCGAGGCTATAAAAGCCGCCGCAGCTTCGTTAAATTTGAGCGAATTTGGCGAATTTAACGAGCTAAAAAAGGCTCTCATGGATGCCACGGGGCTAAAGGGCAAAGGCTTTTTTATGCCGCTTAGGATTTCGCTCACGGGAGCCGAGCACGGCCCCGAGCTTAGCGAGCTATATCCGCTCATCAAACCGTATCTAAAGGAAATTTTACGATGATATTTTCGGTATTTTTAGAAGCAGTCGGCAGTATCCTGCATATCGTTATCAGCGCCTATACGTGGATCATCATAGGCGCAGCGATCATAAGCTGGGTGCGCCCCGATCCATATAATCCTATCGTGCAACTGCTCTACCGTCTCACCGAGCCCGTTTACGGCGCTATCCGCCGCATGATACCGACGGTTTTTGGCGGTATAGATATAGCGCCTATTATCGTGCTTTTGTCGCTTCAGTTTATAGATAGATTTTTCGTAAGGCTTATGTTTGCGTACGCTGCTTAAATTTATCCTGCCCGCGATTTTTGCGGCGGCGGCATTTGGCGGAGTTAAGAGTTTTGAGGAGATAAAAGACGAGCCTAAGGGGCTTGCTAAGGATTACTACTTTTACCGCCTTTTAACCGAAGGCAACTACACTAAGGAACAGGCGCAAATTTTAAACAAAGACGTCTTTCGCCGAGCGGGCGTACTGGCAAAGAAACTGGCTGAGATTTTGCCGCCTAAAAAGACCAAAAGAAACTGCGATAGTGTAAGCGCGAAAAATATCCTAGACGCAAACGTAACCTGCCAAAAACAGCGCCTTAGAGTGCCTTTTATGATGAAGCTAAAGAAGGAAACGAGGCAAAAGCTGGCGGATAAATTTAAAGACTCCGATCCGCTTCTTTATCGCCGCTTGAGCGCGCTAAACGAGAAGCACCCCGAGGATGAATTTGCCAAATTTAACGATACGGACGCGTTTTTGGTCTATTTTAACCAGTCCTCGCACAAGGATAAATTTGACAAAATATTTGACGCAAATTTTATAAATTCGCTCGCCGCTAAAAAGGAGTTTCATGCTCTAGCAAACGATTTGATAATCGATAAAAAATTAGCCAAATTTAGGCAAAATTTTCTCGCGATAAAAGAAACCGAGCTTGCCGGTAAGGACGCCTTTATGCTCGGCATAAACGCAGTTTTGTTAGGCTCGCCAAAAGACGCGGCTAGGTTTTTTACTAGAGCCGAGGCCGCCTTTGAGAGGCAAGACCGTAAGGACAATGCCGTATTTTGGCTATATCTTCTGAGCAGGGACAGAAGCTATCTTGAGAAGCTAAATCAAAGCCGCGACGTAAATATCTACACGCTCTACGCAAACGAGCTAACGGGAGCAAGTCCCGCCGTAAACATCGTCACGCCGACGCCTACGAAAGAAAAGGTAGCGGACTACGACATAAAAGATCCGTTTTTGTGGCAAAAAACCTTTAAAATGATAAAGGAGATGAGCGCGCAGGACGCCGCAAAGCACTCCGAAACTTTTAACACCAAAGAGACGCTAGGTCAATATGCCTACCTGATGGAAAAAGCAAGCGACTACAAGGATAGTTACTTCGTTATGCCGTTTGTAGATGAGCTAGAGGATGTAAACGCGACTAGAAAAGCGCTTCTTTACGCGATCGGCAGACAAGAAAGCCGCTTTATCCCGGCTGTTATCTCGACCTCTTATGCGCTTGGTATGATGCAGTTTATGCCGTTTTTGGCTAACCATATCGGTAAAAAAGAGCTGCAAATCCCGAATTTTGATCAGGATGATATGTTTGACCCGCGTCTTGCGTTAAAATTTGCGGATCATCATCTAAATTATTTGGAGAAATACCTCTACCACCCGCTTTTCGTCGCTTACGCGTATAACGGCGGTATCGGCTTTACTAAGAAAATGCTTCAGCGAGGCGACCTTTTTAACGAGGGCGAGTATGAGCCGTTTTTATCCATGGAGCTCGTGCCCTTTGCCGAGAGTCGCGACTACGGCAAAAAGGTGCTCGCTAACTATGTTATTTACCTAGGGATTGTCCGTTCCAGTACATCGATTTCGACACTTTTTGAAAGCTTAAAGACGCCTTCTTTGACGGATAAATTTCGAAATCAAGATTGATTTTGTCGTTTGAGATTTCCGGGGTGCTGACCTCAAAGTACTGAGCCCACGGAACCTCAAAGCTAACTTTTTGCAAAAGCGGATCGTTTGCGGCTAGGCGTCTAACTAGGATGCCTCGCTGCGAGCCGTTTGCCGTGAAGCTCTCGTCTAAAATTTTAGCTTCTTTTGGGTGTACGGCTACGACGATTTTCTCTCTTTTTTGCTCATCTATTAGCTCGTTATAGATCGGATTTAGATAGGTCGCGACGATTAGGATATTCGTATCGGCATCTATGATCTCAGACTTGCTCGTGTAGGCTAAAAGCTCGTTTTTTAGCGGTTCGTGGATATATTTTTTATCCGCGCATCCGGCTAGCGCCAAAATAAAACTTAAAAAAAATACGCTCTTTTTCATTTTAAAAACCTCGCTAAATTTGGCCTTATTTTAGATAAATTTTGCTTTTAAAAAGCCTAAATTTGCTATAATCCGCGTAAATTTCAAAAATTTGGAGAAAAATGAAGAAAGCGGCGATGGCGTTTTCAGGGCCTTCAAATAGCGGCAAAACCACGCTTATTTTAAAGGTCGCCAAAAAATTTATCGATGACGGGCTAAAAGTCGTGATCATCAAGCACGACCCGGGCGACAAGGCGAGATTTGACGTCGAGGGCAAGGATAGCTACAAATTTAGCCAAATAGGCGCTGAGGTCGCGGTCATGAGCCCGACGCGCACGACCTTTTTCTCGCAAGAGAGCAAGAGCGTGGAGGACGTCGTAGCGATGGCGGGCGAATTTGACTTGCTACTAGTCGAGGGGCTAAAGACCCTGCCGCTACCGCGCATTAGCGTATTTAAGGACGAGATAAACGAGGATTATCTTAGCTTTTCAAACGCGATCGCAAGCTATAAAAAAGACTACGAGATTGATAAGCCAAACTTCGATCTAGACGACACGCAGGCTATCTGCGAGTGGATACTAAAAAACGCAAAGGTTTTAAAATGAACGAAATTTTTGAAACGATTAAAAAAATCGCCGTAAAAATCGGCGAGGAGATAAAATACGCCGATCTAGGCTACACGGATCACGCCAACGCAACGGGCGATACGCAGCTAAAACTTGACGTGAGAAGCGACGAGATCATCACGGCCGAGTTTGCGAATTTGGCCTGCGTAAAAGCGCTCGTTAGCGAGGAAAAAGAGGATATGCTGGCGCTAAACGAGAGTGCCAAATTTATCGTCGCCTACGATCCGCTAGACGGCTCTAGCCTGGTTGACGTAAATTTTTCTATCGGCTCGATTTTTGGCATTTACGAAAACGAGCTAATGCCGCAAAATCTAAAAGCCGCCGCCTACGTCGTGTACGGCCCGCGCCTCGAGCTCGTGCTTTGCGAGGGTGATACGGCTCCCGCGCTCTACCGCCTGGGCAGGGACGGCGAGTTTAAATTTATCAAAAATCTAGCGCTCGCGCAAAAAGGCAAGCTAAACGCTACGGGCGCGACGCAAAAGGGCTGGAGCGAAACTCACGCTAAATTTATCCGCGAGCTGTTTTTGCAGGGATACCGCCTCAGATACTCAGGCGCCATGGTGAGCGATCTGCATCAAATTTTACTAAAAGGCGGCGGGCTGTTTAGCTATCCTGCCACGAGCGACGCGCCGAATGGTAAGCTAAGAGCGCTATTTGAGGTGCTGCCTTTTACCTTCATCTACGAGCGCGCGGGCGGTGCGACTAGCGACGGTTACTCGGCAACGCTTTTTGATATGAAGGTAGAAAAAATCCACCAAACCACGCCTTGCTTTTTTGGCTCCAAAGACGAGATAAATTTACTGCATAAATTTTACGGAAGCGCGAAATGAGCGAGCACGCAGCGGACGCAGCTCAAAAAGACGAATTTGAGCTGGAGCTTGACCGTCAAAGAGAAATTTTGCAAGCCTGTCAGCGCGAAAAAGGGCTAAGCTCGTGCTTTGCTTGCGAGGCGATGTTTGAGTGCAAAATCCGCAAAAACTACGTAGATGCCGTATATAGCTCGATGTCTAAAGGCGACGGCGGCGGATTTGATTTTTAAATTTAAAAAGGAAAGATATGAATACGACTTATATTACGACTCCGATTTATTACGTAAACGACGTGCCGCACATCGGACACGCCTACACGACCGTGATCGCGGACACGATGGCGAGATTTGCGAGGCTAAAGGGCGATGATACGTACTTTATGACGGGCACCGACGAGCACGGGCAAAAGATCGAGCAAGCCGCTGCAAAAAAGGGCTATACGCCCCAAGCCTACGCCGATGAGATAAGCGCGAAATTTAGGGAGTTGTGGGATAAATTTGAGATCAGCTACGATCATTTTATCCGCACGACCGACGACTATCACAAGCTCACGGCGCAAAACGCATTCGAAAAAATGTATAAAAAAGGCGACATCTACAAGGGCGAGTACGAGGGGTACTACTGTGTTAGCTGCGAGAGCTTTTTTACGCAGACGCAGCTTTTAGAGGACGAGAGGTGTCCGGACTGCGGCAGGCCGACAAATTTGGTAAAAGAGGAGAGCTATTTTTTCAAACTATCAAAATACCAAGATGCGCTGCTAAAATGGTACGAGGAGAATGAGGACTGTATCGTGCCTCGCGGCAAGAAAAACGAGGTCGTGAGCTTCGTAAAAGGCGGCCTGCGCGATCTCTCGATCACTCGCACGAGCTTTGAGTGGGGTATCAAGCTGCCTGCGAGTTTAAACGAACCAAGACACGTTATGTACGTCTGGCTGGATGCGCTCATAAACTACCTTAGCACGCTTGGCTACACGCGCGGCGATGACAAGATGAACTACTGGAAAGGCGCTACGCATATCGTGGGTAAGGATATTTTGCGCTTTCACGCAGTTTACTGGCCGGCGTTTTTGATGAGCCTTGACCTGCCGCTGCCTCGCTGCGTCGCCGCTCACGGCTGGTGGACGAGAGACGGCGAAAAAATGAGTAAAAGCAAAGGCAACGTCATCAATCCAAGCGAGGTCGCAGACGCGTACGGGCTAGAAAATTTCCGCTACTTTATGCTACGCGAAGTGCCGTTTGGGCAGGACGGCGACTTTTCGCAAAAGGCGATGATCGAGCGTATAAACTCCGAGCTTAGCAACGATCTGGGTAATCTTTTAAGCCGCATAGTGGGCATGAGCGAAAAGTACTCGGACTTTGAGATAAAGGGCGAAAATTTACGCAAATTTTACGGCGAGGTTTTAGATAGCGGTAACGAATACCTGCAAAACGCTATCAAAAATTTAGAAAGTTTCGCCACGAACCGCTACCTTGAGGAGCTCTTTAAGGCGCTAACGCTCGCAAACGCGTCAATAGCCAAATTTGAGCCGTGGAATCTAATCAAAAACGGCAAAAAAGACGAAGCAAACGCGCTCGTGTCGCTGTGTGCAAACCTGCTAGCTCGCGTGGCCGTCCTGCTAAGTCCGGCGATGCCAAAAACCTGCGAAAAGATTGCGCAGACGCTAGGTTTTGAGATATCGACGGCTACTTATGAAAAAATCATCCTAAACAACGAAATTTTGGACTTTAAAGCGCAAAAAACGCAGCCGCTTTTCCCAAAAATCGAAAAAGAGCTGATGGCGACTGCGGTGCCAAGCGTGAGCGAACCTGCCAAAACCACCCCTGCGCCCCAAGAAAAATCGGACTCTAAGATAAAAATCGACGACTTTAAAAAATGCGTCATAAAAGTAGGCACCGTGCTTGAGTGCTCAAATATCGAAGGCAGCGAGAAGTTGCTCAAATTTAAGATCGATTTGGGCGAAGAGCAGCCGCGTCAAATTTTATCGGGCATAGCCAAATTTTACGCTCCGGCGGATCTCGTCGGCAAGCAGGTCTGCGTGCTGGCAAACCTAAAGCCGGCTAAAATTTTCGGTCACATATCCGAGGGCATGATCCTTAGTGCGGAGGACGGGTCGCTGTGCCTCATCGCGCCGATGGCTGCGGTCAAAAACGGCTCAGAAGTAGGCTAAAACGGCGTGAATATCGAAAACCTAAGGCGCCTCATCAACGGCGAAGCGCTAAATAAACCAAGCGTCAGCGCCGTAGAGGGCTTTGCGTTTGAGAGTAAAAATGTGCGCCAAGGCTACGCCTACATCGGGCTTGGCGCGGACGCGGACGAGATAGCCGCAGCCGTCGCAAACGGCGCCTATGCCGTGCTCGTCGAGCAAAGATGCGAGGTCATCGATCCCGAGGTCGCTTTTATCAAGGTCGATAGCCTGAGCGCCGCGCTGATGCGACTGATGCGCTTTGAGGCTAGCTATAAAAATCTCAAATTTTGCTCCGTTAATCCCGTGCAAAAGGCCTTGCTAGCGCGCATGAGCCTGGGTAAAAACGCCGATGGCAACGCAGCCGGCTTGCTGCCAGAGGATGCGACGCGACTTTTTATAAAGATAATGAAGGCGGGCGCGGGGGATCTGTTTTTCACGGACGATCTTAAAATTTTATCCAAGATCGCGCCGCTATACGACACCGTTTTTAGCGACGTGGACGCGGTTTGCGCGCAGGGCGGTTCGCTATTTGCCTCTAGCGTCGTTTGCGAGGGCGTTTACTATCCAAACTTAAATTTTCCTAAAGTTTTTACTCACTATCTTTTCGGACTTTTGAGGTATCTGATCCGCGCTGGCTTTTCTTTTAAGCTAGGAGACACGCGAAATTTGGGGCACTTTGAGCCTATTTTTATAAATAAAAATTTTCGCGTCGTGCCTTTTGGCGCGAGCTCTCAGGCTTTTATCGCCGAGTGCGACGACGAGCTTTTTGATATGGAGGCGGCGTTTCTAGCGCGAAATTTTAGCGGTGGCATCGAAATCTGCGTGCCGGATGATTTTGCGGGAGGCGCGGCGGCTACGATGAGATTTAAGGAGCTTGCCGAGCTAAAAAATCTTTCAAATTTTCACTACGCGCTCGTTAAATGCCAAAAAGAGGAGCTTGAAGCGATGCTAAATTTGGCCGCGCCCGAGCCTGATTTGTTTGGCGAAATTTTATAAAACTCAAATTTGGCGCGTATTTTCGCCTTTGTCTGCCGCAAATTTGATCTAATTTTTAAGCCATTCGCTTTCTAGCCGCAAATTTGCCGATAAATTTGGCGGGAAAATGCGTAAATCGGCAGAGCTTGCCCTGCGAGTTTTAAGTAAAGCGTCTAAATAGTGCTTCCATTGCGAGGCATGCCGCGGTCTTTGGCGCAGGCGGCTAGAGTATCGGCACAGATGCGAGAGAATTTAAAGTAGGCGTTTTATTTTCCGTCCTTAAAAGAGGATATTGCAAAATACCTACCGTCTAAAATTCGTAAAACCGCCACAGCGATCAAATTTGCTAAATAAAAAAGGGCGGTAGGGCGGTCGGCGCTTTTGGCGGATAAATTTATTTTGCGCTAAATTCGAGGATGGGACTACGCCGGTTTTTAGAAATTTTATTTTAGATTTATGTACTTTACCCTATCTTTTTCGCCCGCCAGCTCAAATCCTCGCAGTCTCAAGCGGCAGCTGTCGCATTCGCCGCAGGCCTCGTCTTCGCGCTCGTAGCAGCTCCACGTTAGCTCCAGCGGCGAGCCCGCCTCGAGCGACTTTCGCACGATGTCAGCTTTGCTTAAATTTACTAGCGGAGTAACGATGCGCAGGCTAAAGTCCTTTGAGGTGCCGGCATTTACGGCGCTTTCTATCTTGCCGATAAAATCCGCCGTGCAGTCGGGGTAGCCCGAGCCGTCCTCCTCGACGATGCCGATATATAGCGCCTGCGCGCCTTCTTTTTCGGCTAGCGCGGCGGCGATAGAGATAAAGATGCCGTTGCGAAACGGCACGTAGGTGCTAGGAGTGTCTGGTTTGGCGCCGTCCTTGCGGATGGCTAGGCTCTCGTCCGTTAGCGCGTTGCCGCCGATGCTTGCTATAAAATGAGCGTCCAAATTTACCTTTTTTAGCGCACCGATACGCTCGCAGATCTGCTCAAAGGCTATCTTTTCGCGCTTCATCGTGCGCTGCCCGTAGTCAAAATGCAGCGCAATGATCTCGTAGCCTGCGCGTTTGGCGAGGACGGCGCAAAGGGTGCTGTCCATGCCGCCGCTCATTATGCAAACCGCTTTCTTTACCATTTTTATCCTTTTCTTGCTTGCTCGTCTTTTTGGTTTATACTTCGTTGGATTTAAATTTTACTCGGTCACTACCGACTAGGTAGATCCCATCGTAAAATTTAAATCCGTCTCGTCTAAACGCAAAAATGCTTCGCGTTTTACGTTAAATTTTGGAGTCAAATTTGTAAATTCTAGCTTTAAATTTTACTCACCGAGACCCGTACCTTGAAAATCTCAAATTTGCCTCTATCAAAATTTACAAAACCCGCGATGCTTTGCTCGCAGAGCAAAGCTATATCGCCACCTTGAACGTGCAGTGGGGTAGGTGGGGGCTTGGGGGCGGAAGGGGCGACGCTTCGTAAGTAGAAACCCCTTCCGCCTCCAAAGAAACAGAAAAATTAAAATTTGACGCCGATACTGTTTTTAGCAAATTTGGCTTTATTAAATTTGACCAAAATTTTCGCTAAAATCATACTCAAATTTTACTAAAGGAAAGCCAAAAATGATACTTTGCGAGGACGATTATCCGAGGATTTTGGATCAAATTTGCGACTATTTGACCGCGGGCGAGGTGGAGCTAAGCTTTGTTGACGCCGAGGAGATGAAGGAGATAAACGTCCGCCAGCGCGGCATCTACGAGACCACGGACGTGCTGAGTTTCCCGCTTGAGATGCAGCTGCACGCGCCGCTTGGCTGTATCGTGATAAACACTGAGCTAGTCGCCGCCAAAGCCGCCGAGCTAGGCCACAGTGAGGATGACGAGACGGCGCTACTGTTCACGCACGGACTGCTTCACGTGCTAGGCTACGATCACGAGAGCGACGCGGGCGAGATGAGGACCAAAGAGTGCGAGTTGATCGAAAAATTTAACCTGCCAAAGAGCCTCATCGTCCGAACCGAGGATGCGGGCGAAGAATAGGCAAAATCTCGGTAGCTTCGTAAAGATGCGGGTCATGCCAAGCGCAAAAATAAGCGCGGCGATAAAATTTGGATTAGTTCCTGCCTGCTAAAATGCGTTTTAAGTAGCCCGTAAAATCAAATTTATATTTCGGCGTCGTAAATCAATGCGGCGCTAAGCGCTAAATTTGTTCAAACAAGCTATCAAATTTACCCTCCGTCTGCGCATGCACTGTCGCACAAAAAGACTTTTCTAGCGCACGCTTCGCCGCCGTATCCAAAATCGTCCGTCTCTGCGTTTAAATTTCCTCAAATTTGCCGCGCGCAGTGGTTAGATATTTAATAATTTTGGCTAAATTTACGAAATGTTTTATGTTCTATCGTCTTTAATCATTATTTTTATGAATTACGTTTCTTATCGCGGGCTTTTCGCAGATGCCGCGCTCAGGCCGCTTGCCGTGCATAAAAGGGCGCTCGGGCTGTTTTTCCTGACGCTTGCCATCGGCGGCGTCGCGCTTGCTTTTTCGCTGCGGTTTAATTTTTTGGGACCTAGCCTTCGCATCGCCTGTTCGCTGATGCTTGCGCTGACGTTTATTATCTTTTCGTTCGTGCTTTTTACGAACGTCGTAGCCTTTGCCGCCCGTCCCGTAACCAAGCGCGCGTTTAGCGAGAGCAGACGTAAATTTTTGCGCCTTTACCTTGACGTCACGATACTTATTTTTGCGTTTAGCTACTTTTTTAAAGGTATCTTTAACGCCGTAAAATTACCCGAAGTAAAAGCCCAAGATATCGAGCTAAAGGGGCTAAATGGCGAGCTAAAAATCGCGGTCTTAACGGATATTCATCTGGGCGATTTTTTAGGAGCGGACTTTGCGCGGGCGGTAACCGGGCGCGTAAACGAGCTTGATGCCGACGCGGTCGCGATCGTAGGCGACATCGCAGATCTGCCGCCGCACCGTTTGGCCGAGTTTATCGCGCCATTTAACGAGCTAAAGAGCAAATACGGCACCTTTTACGTGCCGGGCAACCACGAATACTATAACGGCATCGACGGCACGATAAAAGCGATCCGCGAGACGACGAATTTTAAAATTTTAGGCAACGAAAACGCGCGAGTGGGTGGGGTAAATTTAGCCGGCGTTTATGATATCATCGGTTTAAGATTTAAGGCGTATGAGCCAGATTTGGTCGCGGCTCTGGACGGTCGCGACGTAAATTTACCCACCGTTTTGCTAGCTCATCAGCCTAAGTTTTTAAAATATATGGACGAAAGCGCGCCCGTGGATCTGGTGGTGAGCGGACACACGCACGGCGGACAAATTTTTCCGTTTTCGCTGCTGGTAAGGCTAGATCAAAAATACGTCGCCGGGCTATACCGCGCGAACAAAAATACGCAAATTTACGTTAGCCGAGGCGCTGGGTTTTGGGGGCCGCCGGTGCGCGTGATGGCGCCTAGCGAGATTTCGTTATTAAGACTAAAAGGAGTTGTATGAGGGGACTTATTTCTAGGATATTCGGGTTTGTAGCGGCGGTTAAATTTCCGAGATTTTTGCAAACATTTATCAATAAAAAATACGTAAGCGGCTTTAAAATCGACATGAGCGAGTTTAAAGAGCCAAAGGAGTACGAGAGCCTGACGGCGCTTTTTACTCGCGAGCTACAGCGTCCGCGAAATTTCGACGTTTCGCCGCAGGCTTTCATCAGCCCTAGCGACGGCACGTGCCTAGGGCGCGGAGTTAGCAAGGAGCTAAAGGCGATCAGCGTCAAGGGGCACGAGTACGGTATCGCAGAGCTTCTGGGCGATAGTATGGATCGCAGGGAGCGAGAGTACGTAAATATCTACCTAAGCCCGCGCGATTATCACCGCTACCACGCGCCTTGCGATATGAGGATTTTATCCGCGCTTTACGTGCCGGGTGAGCTATATAGCGTGGCCGTTAGCGCGCTGCTAAAGGTGCCAAATCTTTACGCCAAAAACGAGCGCGTGGTGCTAAAATGCGAGCTTGCAAGCGGCAAAAAGATGTGGCTGGTCTTCGTCGGCGCGCTAAACGTGGGCAAGATGAAATTCGACTTTGACGCGCGTATACAGACTAACGCCTGCGCCGGCAACGTCGCGCTTTATGAATACGAAAATTTAAGCGCGAAAAAGGGCGAGCAGCTAGGGATGTTTGAGCTGGGCTCTACGATCCTCATCCTTAGCGAGCAGGGCGCGGTCAAATTTGATCTAGCGGCCGAGCAAAAGCTAAAATACGGCGACAAAATAGGAACTATCAACTAAGGAGGCGCAATGGGAACGCAGCTAGTCGAACAAAACGAGCTAAAAGAGACGCTAGAACTAAAAGAGCGCATCGAAAACAACACCGTCGTCGAGCTCTGGGAAAACAGCGAGGACTACGAGCGCCTGGCTAACGCGACGCGCAAGACCATGCGATATATCAACGACGAGCAGATAAAGAGCTTTGCCGATGCGCTAAATCAAACTAACGAAAAGATCTTAAATTTGACCTTTGAGGGCGTAAAAAAGCATCACGAAAAGAAATTCGAGCAGATCAGAAAAAAGCAGAAAATCTACGTCGCTTCGGCATTTGCGGGCGGCGTTTTGATCGGTGCTTTGGCGGTTTGGGCGGCGATTAGGATTTTTGCGGGATAGATTTTACGCTCGGCCGCTTGGTACGCTTGCACGCTAGAAATTTTATCTTGTGCGGTTTTTTGGCAAATTTGACTTATTAATCGCACGACTGCTTGCGGCTTGCACGTAAAGACTAAAATTTGACGCTTTGATTTTTGGATTTGCTTGGGTATTTTGCTTTAAATTTGAGCATGGAGGCTTTTAAAATTTACGTGTAGTTGCGGGTTTGGAGTCAAATTTGATTTCGGGCGGCGGTTGCAAATTTGATCTTATATTTTGGCGCACCGACCATTAAGCTTGTATCTGCTTGTTGAGCATCGTCTATCAAGCGCGTTTGCTTCTTAAATTTTATAAAAATTTAAATCCCAAATTTAACCGCCGCTAGCTTGCGTATCTGCGCAAAAGCTAAATTTTGATCTTCCTCGTCGCGTGACGGATGATTTGCTGCGTGTTTTTGTTTTGCGAGCTTTGCCAGCGCACGAGCAGCTCTTTTGCGGCGGCGAAATTTACCTTTAGATAGTCCGCGACATTGTTTGCGACCGAGCGCTGCACGAAGCGCACCTCGTCCTCTTTGAGTATCTCCAGCACCGCAAAAACAGGGCTCGGATCGCTGATGAAAAGCTCCAGTTTGCTAGCCCACGGCAGCTTTGGTCGTAGGCCTTCGGTTGCGAGCCTGCGCAGGTGAAAATTTGACGAGCGCGCCCACTGCGTCATGGTTTTTAGCGAGTCTTGCGGATATTTTTTGATAAAGGCGCGCACCGCGTACTCGCCCGTACCGCGCTTCGTGATTTCCCCAATCGCGTTCATCGAGGTTTCAAAGTCGTCTAGGCCGTAAATTTCGACGTATTTTGCCAGCGGCAAAGTCCAGTAAAAGTGCTTAAACATGCCAGTTTCGCTTGGATTTTCCTCGCCTAAAATCGCGACCAAAATCTCCGCCGCGCGCCTAAAATCCGGCGGCAAAAGTTCATTCAGCGCGTTTGCGTGCGCCAAAATCCTTTGCGAATAACCGAGATTGGGCGTACTCTCCGCGATTTGTCCGCAGTAGCTCTGCACGTCAAATTTAGGATAAACCGCCTTTATCTTTTGCGATAAAATTTGCGCCAAATTTTCTCCGAAATATACCGCCAGTCCGCCGTTTTCCATATTTTTCCTTTGGGTAGTTTTATCTAGCCTTTAAGCAGGCATGAATCGTAAATTTGTCGCCTAAAACCAGGCGGCGTTAAATTTGCAGCCGTTACGCTCGTCAAATTTGACCACTTGCACAGTCAAATTTGTCGCGGTTTTGGGGTCAAATTTAAATATCGGCCCAAAAAGAGGGCGATAAATTTAGTAAAAACTAAAAATAACGCCCGAAAGTAAATTTATTTACACTCGACCTGCGGCATCTGCGCTAAAAATATCGGCATTTTTTGCTTGATTAGCGTGTGAAATTTGCTTCTATCCGCGATATTTAGAAACTTTAGCGCGTAGTGCGTGACTCTAAGCCCGCAGTTAAGGCTCTTGACGTTGATTAGATTGATCTCGTAGTTGTCAAAATCCGGGTTGCCCGCGATCGGATAGTAGATCGTGTAAGCTTGGTACTCTTTATCGTTTATAGACTTAAAATCATACTCCGCTTTGCCGAACTGCCCGCTTTTTAGCGCGGTCATAAAGGTCCTTTGGTATTCGTTGATGTCGGCGTTTTCATCGACGGTGACGCTTACTAGCTTGGTCCATTTAAAGCCCACTTTTTCATTGGGTAGATAAAACTCAGCCGTTCTTGCGTTTTTTTGCTTTAAGACGAATTTTTCGCCGTCTATGGCCACTTCGTTTGGTAGATTTACGCTATCTAGCGCGCTTTTTGGTAGCTCTATCTGCGTGGTTCTAGGCTGGGTGCAGCCGCCTAAAAATAGACAAACGGCCGTAACGGCAGCAAATGAAACTTTTTTAAAACTCATGTTTTTCTCCTTTATTAGTTGATTTTTTAAACTCCATGCACTTTTTAGCCAGCCCCGTCTTGCACTCTTTTTCGTGCAGCTTTTGCGCCTTTTGGCGTAGCGCGGCGGCTTGTTTTTTGTCGCTACTTTCAAGACGGCGCGCTAGATTTAGGCACCCGCGCGCATCGCCGGCTTCGCAAGCCTCGCGAAAAAGGCTATCGGCTTCGCTTTCGTCCGCTTTTATCGCTTCGCCTACGCCTCTTTCGTGGATCGCGCCCAGGTTCGTGCAGGCCGGTTTTAGCCCATTATAGCAGGCGATCCCGTAAAAACTAAAGGCTCTTGCTATATCTTGCGGCACGTCTGATCCGTCAAAATACGCGTCCGCTAGGCTCTCGCAGGCATCTAGTCGCCAAAGTAGGCAGGCTTTTTCAAAAAGCTCCAGTGCGCGAGAAACGTCCTTTTTTACGCTGCGTCCATGAAATAACATATCGCCAAGCTCGGCGCAAGAAGCTCCAAAGCCGCCTTCGCAGGCCTTCTCGTGAAATTTGACCGCCTGCTCGCTATCTTGCCGCGCTCCACCTAGCCCCTTTGCGTAGAGCTCTCCTAGTGCTGCGCAGCCGTTTGCTACGCCCCTATCGCACGACTCTTTGCCCAGTTCGTAGGCCGCCTCAAACTGCCCGCTTTGATACTGCGCCCAGCTGCCGTATAGCTCGTCCAGACGCTCGCTGCCGCCGCATTTGTAGGCATCGGTGGTGCAGGCTTTGTCGTAGTAGGATCTAGCGGCCTTGATATCCTGCGCAAAACCCGCCTCGCCGTCCTCGTAAAGCCTACCCAAAGC
>CAUQOI010000012.1:0-30570 GCA_963519525.1 uncultured Campylobacter sp. | reverse complement strand
TTCGTGCGGTCGCGAAGGTTGATAAATTTATCCTTGCTACGCGTGTAATAAACCTTGTAACCGCGTCCTTGCAGCTCCTTGCCCGCCTTTTGGGCGATACTTAGCACGATATTTTTTTCTTTTAAAGAGCCGTTTATAGCGCCCGGATCATCGCCGCCGTGTCCTGCGTCAAGGACGATAACTTTGCCTTTAGCGCTTGTAATTTTTTTGGCGCTTGTCGTTTTTACGGGCGCCAGCACAATTTCTTGCTCATCCTTTTCGGTGGTGCTTTGAGTTTTTTTCGCATCCGTCTTGGTCTGCGCGGCAACTTTTTCTTGCTTTTGCTGAGCGAGCTTTTGATTTTGAGATTGCGATTGAGCGGTTTTTTGCTGTTGCGGCATTTGCGCTATTTCAGGCTTTGGCTTAGCTGCATTTTTTTGGGCTTCTTGCTTTTGTTCTAGCTTAGCTTGTTCGATCTTTTTCTTTTCGGCCATCTGCCTAGCTTGTATCTGAGCCTGCTTCAGGTCGATCGTTTTTTCTACGCTTTGTTTTTGCGAGATTTGCGACTTTTGATGATTATCTTTTGCGGCGGCTTGTTTAGAGTTTAAATTTTCATTTTTTACGGATTTTTGCTCTTGCGTGGGAGAGGCCTTTTTAAAAACTAGCGACCGATCCTCGGCTCTTAGTTTTAAATTTATCTCAAATTTGTTCACGAAAACCACCCTTACGGTGCTAGCGTCAAACTGACTTATACGAACCTCATCGACCAAAAATCCTTTTATACTCTCTACCGTTCCAGCGCTCCAAACGCCCTTAAACTGGTATATATCCCTATATAAGCCTTTTTGATTTAGGGTAAATTTATTGATATCGCTGCCGCTTAGCTGCCTGTTAAATTTTAACTCCAAGCTATCGCTACCCCTGATCACGGAAACTAGCGTCAGCTTGTCCTGTTCGGCCGGATTTTTCTTGTTTACCGGCGCAGAGAGTTGCTTTAGCTCGGCGGGCTTTTGTTTGACCTCTTTTTGATCTTTTACCTCGGGCTGTTTAGGCTTTGGCGCCTCTTTTTCTTTTTTAGGCGCAGGCGCGGCTTTTGGCTGCGGCAGGCCTTTTAGCTCTTTTTCGTACGACTTCGTATCCAGCCCTAGAGCTTTTGCGCTTTTTATCAGACGCTGCAGCGACTTTGCGGTTAGCTCCTTGTCGTTGTGCATGATGGATCTAACATACAGCACGCGCAGTTCTTGATGAAATTCCGTCTTTTTCTTGCTATTTGCGCCGTCAAATTCGCGGTCAAATTTATCAAAAAAGCCGTCGTTAGCAAACGACGCCGCCAATAAAAATAAAATTACAAAAATTTTTCTAATTATCTTCGCCATTTATCAGTTTTTCAAATAGTTCTTTCACGCTTATTATCTCGTTTAGCCTGTAGCCGTTTGCGCCCGTGAAAAATAACCCCGTCTCCTTGCGCCCCTCAAAGGCGTCGTAGAGGCGATCTGCGATACAGTATCCTACCTCTTTGGCCTCTTTGCCGCGCTGACACGGACTTACGCAGTTGCTTACGCAGCTGATTTTTGGCCCTTGGCGTTTGTCGACTAGATTTATCAAATTCGTCCTGACGCCGCGCGCAGGGTAACCTACGGGGCTTTTAATTAGCTCGATGTCCTCTTTTTTAGCCGCAAGGAGTACCTGCTTAAACTCTTCGCTAGCGTCGCACTCGTGCGTACCGATAAAGCGAGTGCCCATCTGCACGCCGTTTGCCCCAAGCGAAATAGCTCTATCGATGTCGTTTTTGTCCCAGATACCGCCCGCCGCAAATAACGGAAAATCGCCCCACTGCTTTATCTCCTCGCTAACGGGCGTTATCAAATTTTCCAAGCTGTACGCTGGATCGATACACTGCTCGTAGGTAAAGCCCTGATGTCCGCCGCTAAGAGGTCCTTCTAGCACCACGGCGTCCGGGAGCCTACCGTAGCGCCCCTGCCAGCGTTTACAGATGATTTTTAGCGCCTTTGCCGAGGATACGATAGGCACCAAAGCCACGTCTGGGTAGTCTACGGTAAATTCAGGCAAATTCGTAGGCAAGCCCGCACCGGTGATGATCACGTTTATGCCGTGATCGCAGGCGTCTTTTACGATACGCTCGTAGTCGTTGCTGGCGTACAAAATATTGACCCCAAGAGGCCTGTCGCCGCAAATTTTACGCGCGTTATCGATGACGGCTTTTAGCCCCTCTCGCGAGTAGAAATTTCCGCTACCGTATGGCTTAGCGTTTAGCTCTTTGGTGATATATTTTCGCCCTTCGTAGTAACCCGTCCCAACAGAGCTTATGACGCCTAGGCCGCCTTCTAGGCTGACGTTTCCGGCGAGCCTATCCCAGCTGATACCAAGCCCCATTCCACCTTGGATTATCGGGTATTTTATATCGTATTTTCCGATTTTTACGGGTTGCATCAGCTTACCTTTAGTTTTGCAAATTTACGCTTGCCTACTTGCAAGACGTATTCGCCGGCACCCAGCTGAAGCTGCTCGTCGGCGATCTTTTCTTGATTTAGACTTACGGCATTTGCCGCGATATCTCGGCGCGCCTGAGAGCTGCTCGCGCATAGTCCGCAGTGGGTGAGCGCCTGCACGATCCAAGCGGGAGCCGCTAGTTCAAACTCGTCCATATCGGTCGGGATCAAATTTTGCGAATGCACGCGGTCAAATTCAGCCTTTGCCTCTTTCGCCGCCGCTTCGCCGTTATATCTAGCCGTGATTTCTAGCGCGAGAGCCTCTTTTACGGCTTTTGGGTGAGCTTTGCCGCTAGCTACGTCTGCTTTCAAATTTGCGATTTCCTCGGTGCTTTTGTCGCTAAGTAGCTCGTACCAGCGCCACATCAGCTCATCGCTCACGCTTAAAATTTTAGCAAACATATCGTTTGGCTCATCGGTCACGCCGATGTAGTTTCCTAGGCTCTTGCTCATTTTATTTACGCCGTCAAGCCCCTCTAAAAGCGGCATCATTATGACGGCTTGCTCTTTGCCGACATTGTAAACTCGCTGCAAAGTTCGCCCCATTAGGAGGTTAAATTTCTGATCCGTGCCGCCCATCTCGATATCGCACTTCATCGCGACGCTATCGTAGCCCTGAAGCAGCGGATATAAAAATTCGCTTATCGAGATCGAGGCGCCGCTTTTGTATCTTTTTTCAAAATCATCGCGCTCAAGCATCCTAGCCACGGCAAAGGTGCTGGTTAGCTCCACGATACCCGCAGCTCCTAGCTCGTTTAGCCACTTGGAGTTAAACATTATCTTTGTTTTTTGCGGGTCTAAGATTTTAAAAACTTGCTCCTCGTAGGTTTTGGCGTTTGCCGCCACGGTCTCGCGGTCTAGTTTTTTACGCGTCTGGCTTTTGCCGCTCGGATCGCCGATCTGCCCCGTGAAATCGCCTATCAAAAACTGCACTATCGCTCCGTGCTTTTGCAAAAGAGCCATCTTTTGAAGTACGACGGTGTGACCTAGGTGCAGATCCGGAGCCGTCGGGTCAAAGCCTGCCTTAACGTAGAAATTTTCGCCCTTTTCGTAATAGTTTTTTACTAAATTTTCGACGCGCTCCTCATCTATCATCTCGGCGACGCCTTTTTTTATATCGCTCATTATTTTGCTTAAATTTTCGCCCATTTTCTCTCCTAAATTTATTAATGTCCGTATGCGTCGTCAAGCGACACGAAGTCGATGATCTTGTAACGATCTCTTAGCCGCTCCTTTATCTCGTTCACGTTCAAATTTTCGCCAAGTTCGATCGTTAGCTCGAAAAAGTCCGCCGTCGCCTCCTTGGTCTCGGTAAGGCTGATAGTTACGAGATCGACTTGCATTTTCGCCATATACGTCAAAAACTCCGCAAGCGACCCGCGCCTGTTTTCAAGACTCAAGATAATCTTAAACCTATGGGGAGCGACCCGCGTCCATTTGACGAAAATCATCTCGTTTTTTTCTTCGGCTAGCTTCATAAACCGCTCGCAAAGCTTGTGGTGGACGGTTACGTGGTGATAGTTTCTAAAGCCCACGATATCGTCGCCGCGCTTTGGGTTGCAGCAATAATCAAACTCGATGCTGTTTATTTTGTGATTCGAGTAGATCACGATATTTTCAAATTTTTGCTTTTTGACGTTGTATTTATCCGTCATCGCGATGGCAAACGGACGGTCTCTTTTTACGTATTTTTTTAGCGCGTTTACCACGTCTTGTAGGTAAACCGAGTCAAACGCGGCTCTAAAAATTTTCTTGGTCAAATTTTCAGTCTCTAGCCACTGCTCGATGGTTGTTGAAGGTACCGCAAAAATGCCGCTTAAAATTTCGATCGCGACCATATTGTTTATATCTCTTATCTTTTGCTTACAGTACGAGCGGATCGTGGCTCTAGCCTTACCCGTTTTTACGCTGCCCAGCCACGAACAGCGGTATTTTGGCTCATCGCCGGTTACGATGCTAACGATATCGCCGTTTTTTAGCTCCGTTAGTAGCGGTACTCTCACGCGGTTTACGTATGCTTCTTTGGCGTGCAAGCCTACATGCGTGTGTATCTCGTAAGCGTAGTCAAGCGCCGTTGCGCCGCGCGGTAGCGTAAATATATCGCCCTTTGGCGAATAAACCGCGACGTCTTCGACGTAGAGGCTGTCTTTTGCGTATTCGTAGAGCTCCTCAGGGTTTTCGCTCGCTTCTTCCATACCGTTTTCTATGCCGCTGATATCGCTTAGCCAGTCAAGTTTTGGGTTTAAAAAGCCGCCCGTTTTGTATTTCCAGTGCGCTGCGACGCCGTACTCTGCGGTCTTGTGCATGTCAAAGGTGCGAATTTGAACCTCAAAGATGCTTTTGTTGTCAAATATCGTAGTGTGTATCGTCTGGTAGCCGTTTTGCTTCGGAAGCGCGACGTAGTCTTTGAAGCGCGAGATTAGAGGGTTAAAATTTATATGCAAATTTCCAAGCACCAAATAGCAATCCTGCGGCTCTTTAACCAGTACGCGCGCAGCCAGCAAGTCTAGCACCTCCTCGATCGAGATGCCTTTTCTCTGCATTTTTAAGTAGATCGAGTAGTGGTGCTTGATGCGCTTTTGTATCTCAAAGTCGTTTTCGCTAAAACCGTTTTTAAGTAAAATTTGAAAAATTTTATC
The DNA here is from genome assembly GCA_963519525.1 of uncultured Campylobacter sp. Taxonomy (GTDB): domain Bacteria; phylum Campylobacterota; class Campylobacteria; order Campylobacterales; family Campylobacteraceae; genus Campylobacter_A. The sequence continues at coordinate 25,442 of CAUQOI010000012.1, read as the reverse complement.
GGTAAACGCGTTTAGCTTTAACACGAGCTGCTGTTTGTGTTCGGTTAAATAGTCGTCGATTTTTTTGTACTCTTCGGGCAAAGCATACTTAAAACTAAGATCCTCAAGTACGTTTTTTATCGACGAAATACCCAGCCTATGCGCGATCGGAGCATAAACCATCAGCGTCTCTTCAGCGATTCGCTTTTGCTTTTCGGGACGCAAAGCTTGCAACGTAAGCATATTGTGCAGTCTATCGCAGAGCTTTACCACGAGCACTCTCACGTCCTCGATAGATATTAGCAGCATCTTGCGAAAGGTCATCGCAGACGCCGCCAGACGCTCGTTTGACTCCGAGCTTGCGAGCTTATCCTCTCTGATGGCTACGATTTTAGTTAGCCCCTCGACTAGCTTTGCGACCTCTTCGCCAAAGTCCTCCCGCACGCTCTCGATCGATCTATCCGTATCCTCGACCACGTCGTGCAGCAAGGCGGCGATAATCATATCCTCGTCCCCGCCCATGTGTGCCACGATGCAGGCCACTAAGATAGGGTGTATCGCGTACGGTTCGCCGCTTTTTCTAAACTGCCCCGCGTGCGAGATGACGCAGCACTCGATCGCGCGCTCTAAATTTGGCGTAAAATTTATGAGTACGCTAAGAAGCTGCCTCGCCTGCGCGACGTCCTTGCAAGCGGTTATATCGTCGATTAATTGTTCTAGTAAAAAACCGCTATTTAGCTGCTTCAACTATGCCCTCTAAAGCTATTTTGCCCTCGGCTATCTCGCGTAGGGCGATATCGGCAAATTTCATCCTACTAACGTCGATATCAAGCAGGCTTTTTGCTCCGCCTGCTAGCGCCTCGGCTCTTTTTGCTACCGCTAGAGCGAGCATATATCTATCGTCTCCGACTAGTTTTAGAGCCTTTGCCGCTACTTCTTCAGATCTCATTTATTCTCCTTAAATTTAATTTCTCACGATAGAGCAAAACGCGCTCTCGTCGCCTTGTATGATTTTGAGCAAATTTCCGTCTTTAAACATATTGCACACCAAAATCGGCAGCGAATTATCCTTAGCTAGCGCGATAGCGGTGTCGTCCATCACTTTGATATTATCGCTCATCGCAAGCTCGTAGTTTAGCTCTTTTAATAGTTTTGCGTTTTCAAATTTATGCGGGTCTTTGTCGTAAACGCCGTCTACTTTAGTGGCTTTGATGATCATATCCGAACCGATCTCGATAGCGCGCAAAGTCGCCGCCGTGTCGGTGGTGAAAAATGGATTACCCGTACCTGCGGCAAATATCACCACGCGGCCTTTTTCGAGGTGTCTGTTTGCGCGCCCGACGATGAAAGTCTCACAGATAGCCTCCATCTTTATCGCGCTTTGTACGCGCACGTCCAGGCCTACGCTCTCCAGCGCTTCTCTCATCGCGATAGAGTTTATCACGGTAGCTAGCATACCCATGTGGTCGCCGCTGGTGCGCTTTATGATGCCATCTCTAGCCGCGCTCACGCCACGTATGATGTTGCCTCCGCCGATAACGATACCTACTTGGATGCCGTTTTCTACTAGCTCTTTGATCTGTTTTGCGATAAATTTAAGCACCGCGTTATCTATACCAAAGCCGCTGTCTCCAGCTAGCGCCTCGCCTGAAAATTTAACTAAAATTCGCTTTTTTCGCTCCATTTTTCATCTCCTTAAATTTTCGGATTTTAGCTAAATTTGCTTTAAATTTTGCTAATCTCGGCGCGCAGGTGCTATTTTAGGCTGATTAGCTCGAGGGGGTCTATGTGGTAGTTTTTCTGCGTAACTTCAAAGGTCAAATCTCGCTGCACGCGGCCGATGACGTAGCCTTTTTGTACTTTTGCGCCCACTTTTACCGTAGGAGCGATCTGGCTAAGGTGCGCGTAGATCGTGTGGATGCCGTTTGGATTTTCGATGATGACGACCTTATCTAGCATCGCCGTTTCTTTAGCAAAGACCACTTTGCCGTTAAAGACGCTCTTTACCTTTGCATCGGCCGAATTTGCGCTTAGCACGACCGATTCGTTAAAAATTTTGATGTTATAGATAGGATCGACGTAGTTGCCGAATTTTTGCTTAACCGTAAAGCCGTCAAGCGGCGCGATCGTCTTTTCGCCGCTATATTTTTTCACGAGGCTAGTTTGATAGCTCGAGCCAAACTGCTTCACGTCGCCATCAGACGCGCTTGCGGCAACCTCGCCTTTTTTATCTTTCTTATTTTTTTGAGCTTTGGCTTCGGCCGCTTTTTGCGCGGCCAGGGCCTTTTTAGCCTCCTCACTCTCCCTTTTTGCGACGATTTTTAGCTCTTCTAGCGTCTTTCTGATCTCATCTTGTTGGGCTTGTAGGCGCGAGAGTTGCTTTTGATAAATTTCCTTATCTCGCTTTAAATTTGCCAAAGTTTTCATCTGCTTATCTTGCAGGGAAACGAGCTCGGCTTGCTTAAATTTAAAGGTTTTTAAATTTGACTTTATCCCGTCTATCTTGTCGTTTTGAGTTTTTATCAAATTTTGCGTGCTTTCATACTGCTTGGCTAGCTCGTTAAAGTCATCTTTTAGCACCGAGTTTAGCTTGCTTAAAATCTCGGTTGCGATGATGCTATCCACGCCCTCCTCGTACTCTTTTGGCATTATGAGGTCGAAAGAAAACTCGTCCGAGATGATACGCACGATACTTTTTTGGATATCTTTTTGGCTTTGCGTGAGGTCTTTGTTTTGCTTTACCAGCTCGTCAAGCTCGCCGCTAGCGCTTTTAGCGCTGTTTTCTAGCTGCGCTATTTGCATGATGAGCTCTTTCATCTTATCGTCGGTTTGTTTGACGCTTTTTTCGCCGCCGAGTATGTCGCCGGCTAGGTCGTCGAGCTTTTTATTTAGCTGCTTTTCAAGCTCTTTTGAGGACTCGAGATAGGTCGTTTGATTTTTTATCTTCTCGCCCGTGCTTGCATTTAAGCAAAGTGCGGCGGCCAGCAAAACGCAAATTTTTCTCATATCGCCCTTGCTTTTCTCATCACGAGATAAACGGCAAAAAAGCTTATCGCAAGCGAAACGCCCAGCAACACTCCGCCTTCGTAAAACAGATCAATCGCGGGCAAATTTATATTTAGGTCGGTAGCAACCTCTTTAACTGGCTGCAAATCCGGCAAAATGATATAAAAAACCGCCACCAAAACGGTTGCGATAAACGAATCAAACAGCGCGGTTTTATATAGCGCGCCCGATTTTAGCCACGACGGAGCGCCTAATAGCGTCATTATCTCGATACGCTCCTTGTGCTCATAGAGCCAAATTCGCATCTGCTTTGCGATAAGCATGAGCCCGATTAGGCCGATTAGACCCGAAAATATCGCCGATATATTTTTAATCAGCTGCATGATTTTATAAATTTTATCGTGCGTTTTTGAAAAGGTCTCAACCCTGCTCACGCCGTTAATCTTTGAAATTTTATCCTTGATTTCTTGCATATATTGGGTGCTTGGAAAGGCGTTTAGCTTTAGCGAGTAAAATTTAGGCAACGCGTTTTGCAAAACGGCGATATTTTTAGACGATATATCCTTAGCAAGCCTTTCTAGCACGGGCTTTGAGCTAAGCGGCTCAAGCGATTCAAAGGTATAAACTAGCGGCTTTACGTCGGTAGCGTTTAGCTCGTTTTGGCTCACGATGATGATGCTATAGTCTTTGTTCATCACAGACTCATACTCGTCCACCACTCGCCCGACTAGCAATATAAACTGAATGCCTACGAGTAGCGCCACGAGCGGGATTATTACGCTTAGATGAGTTTTAAAGGATTTCATGTAAATGTCCGTCTTCTATAACAAAATGTCTGTAAGGCACCCTTAGCGAGCTTGGTACTTTGTGCGTGACGACCACGATGCAAGTACCCAAAAACTCCTTGGCCGAGCGCAAAAGCCCCCAGATAACGTCGCTTGAGTATTCATCGAGGCTACCCGTAGGCTCGTCGCAAAGCAGCAAATTAGGATTATGCGCCAGAGCTCTAGCCATCGCGGCTCGCTGTTGTTCGCCGCCGCTTAGCTCGTTTGGATACTTGTGCGCTCTGTGGAGCAAATTTACGTGCTTTAAGAGCTTGGTCGCCTGATTTTTGCAAACATTTGCGCTAAGGCCTTTTATCATTAGCGGCAGCATAACGTTTTTTTCGATATTCCACTCGCTTATCAAGCGGTAGTTTTGAAAAACCACGCCGATGCGCTGTCTTAGTTTATCTAGATTTTGCCCGCTTAAATTCATCATATCGGTTAGGCAGACGTTTAGCGAGCCCACGCTTGGCTTTATCTCGCCGTAAAAAGATTTTAAAAGCGTCGATTTGCCGCTACCACTTTGCCCCGTGATAAAAACGAAATCATTAGCGTAAATGTCTAATTTCGCGTCCGTTATTAGCTTTTCACAACCCTCGTATCCTAGGCAAAGCCCGCTTGCGCTAATTATTTTTTGCATCCGCCAAATACTCCTTCAACGCAAGATGCGCCTTTAAATTTTCAGCCGTAACGAGCGGCTTTTTTATAAAATATTCCGCGCCTTTTTCGCCGAGCAAAACATAACAGTGCTCGGGCGCGTTAAATGCGCCAAACGCCGCGCGAATTAAAATTTCGCCGCCCTCTTTTTCGTATTTTTCCTCTAAATGCAAGAAAAAATCGTCCTCTTTTATCGTTTGGTTGCTAAATTTAGCCGAGATTTTGCTCGTGTTGTAGCCGTTTTCAAATTTTAGCTCGCCCTGATCTGCACTTGGCTCGCTTTGCTTTTCGCAGGTAAAGATAACGTCGTAAATATCTTTTTGATGCCTTTTCCAGCGGTCTTCGTACTTGCTGCTTACTTTTAGATCGCGGTTTTTATAAATTTGCACGTCGGCGTTGCTCAAATTTAAAATTTGCGCCAAAGTAAAGTCCGCATACTCGCGACTATCGGTTCGCAGCTCAAATTTGCCGCCTACTTTTAGCGTTCGCTCGCACTCCAGGGCAAATTTAGCAGACGCCACGCGCCTATGAGGAGCGTCATCCCAAGGTACGGGAAAATGCAAGAAGATCTTATCTATAAAATTTGACTCCACAAGCGACAAAAGCAGTCTCGCGTCGCAGTTTACGAGCATGACGTTGTTTAGATTTTTGGCTTTAGCCAGCTTTGCGACCTGCTCGAGCGAGGGCTTGTAGACCTCGATACCGACGACTAGCGTATTTGGATTATTTTCCGCCTGAAATAGCAAGTGCCTGCCCGAACCAAATCCGATCTCGATAAATTTGCTCTCAAATTCGCTCTGATTTAAATTCTCAAGTAGCTCGCCCACGCTAAAGATCGCCGAGTCTTTTTGCGTGAGACGCGTGTTTTTTACAGCGATGGCTTCGCTTAAAATTTGATCGCAGTAAAGCTCTTTAAATTTCACCAAAGCATTTTGCAAAAGCCCTATTTTGGCAGGCTTCGTTAGCTTTTCGCCCTTTACGACCCAGCCCCCTTCGCGCTTTTTTAGCGTGATAAAAAACTCCTCGCTAGAGCTTTTGGTATAAATAAGGCTTACGCCCTGCCTGCCGCGAGCCTCCCACAAAAAGCTTATCTCGCCGCAATCTTTTGGCGTAAAATTTACGTTTTTAGCTATAAAATTGGGCATTATTCGACGGCTATCTCGGCTTTTGCAGAAGCGTCGGAGCTTATGCCGTATTCATCTACGGCGATCACTTTATAGCTGTATTTTAGCCCGTATGTTACGCTATTATCGACAAATTCGTTGCCGCTTATATTTGTAAATTTCTGCTCGCTTCCGCCGCCGTCTCTTATAACGGTAAAGCTTCTAGCCTTATCAGAGGCGTTCCACGTGAGCTTAACCGCCGTGCTGTCGGCTACGATAGATGATACGACCGGCGCGTCGATAGCTCCTAGCGTCATACCGATGATAGGCTCGCTAGGCTTTTTAGACTCTAGGCCGTCTTTATCGACGATGGTGATTTTATAGTATCTAGTCGCGCCGTTTTCGTTTATGAGATCCTCGTAGCTATTAGACGTGGTTTTCACTAGGTAGGTGTAAGGCATAAATTTGCTTGACGCGCTGTAAATTTTATAGTAGCCAAAGTCGTCGCTAGCCACGCTATCCCACGTCAAAATAATCTTTTTAGGCACGTTTTGAGTAGCCTGCGCATTTACAACCTCGCTTGGCAGCTGCTTCGTCGTAGAGTCCACGATCTCGCTAGGTTTTGAGATCGTGCCGCTAGTAGTTTTTACAAAAACTCTATATTTGTAGCTTCTGCCGGACTTCACGTCGTCATCGATATACTCGGCGTTTAGCCTGCCTTTTACCTCGGCTATTTGTCTCCAGTTTTCTTTATTTATATCGGCTTTTTCGATAACATAAGACGCCACGCGAAGATCTGGATGCGGTCTCCAGATGAGTTTCACGCGCTCTGGTAAATTCGTAAGCGCTCTAACGAAAGGCACGGAGTCCATAAGCGCCTTGGTCGTGGCGCTAACGATCATGCCTGGGCCTGAGATTTGCTTGCTTTCGTTATACGTTCTCATCTCATAAGAGTAGGTCGTCTCGGGAGCTAAATTTGCATCCACGTAGTGGCTGGCAAAGCGGTCTTTTATGTCGGCTACGACCTTCATTTTGCCGTTATTTTCGTTTGGATTTGAGCGGTATAGATAGTAGCCCGCGACGTTTGAAGTCGGAGTCGGCGTCCACTCAAAGCCCACTTCGGTCATATCGCTTATGGTTTTTAGGCTCTGGACGGTCGGTAAATTCGCATTTACTTGCGCGGGACCGCTAGATGATACGCATCCACTCATCACAATGGCTAAAGAGCTCGCTAAGCCCCATAAAATCAATCTTTTCATCTATATTCTCCTTGCTAAATTTGCTAAGTAAAATTTCACTAAAATCATCCCAGACGGGCGCTACGAAGCTCATTTGCCCACCCGTGCGCGGATGCGTGAAATACAGCCCGTAGGCGTGAAGCATTACTCGGCCGATTTTATCCTTTTCGCTCTTAAAACCGTATAAAGCATCGCCCAAAATATGGCGGCTTAGGCTAGCTAGATGCACTCTTATCTGATGAGTTCTGCCGGTAAAAAGCTTTGCCGCGATCAAATTTACGCCCGCGTTTTTGCCCTGCACAGGACCGCTAAATTCGCTAAAAAGCAAATTTGCAAAGGCGCTTTTTGCCGCGCGGCCGTCCGAGACGATCGCCTTTTTTAGGCGGTTAGCGGGATTTCGTCCGATAGCTCGCTCGACGATGCAGTTTTGCTTGAGCGGCAGATCCGTTAGCGCTAGGTAAATGCGCCCCATGCTTTTGTCGCTTAGCTGGCTTGAAAGCGCGGCGTGAGCGGCGTTATTTTTAGCTACGACGATAGCTCCGCTAGTGCCTTTATCTAGTCTGTGCACGATGCCCGCCCTGCTTTGCCCACTTAAATTTGACAGCAAAAATCCCTTCGCACCGAGCCAATCAACAAGCGTGGGTTCCTTGACGCTAGGAGCGGGATGGACGACTAAATTTGCCGGTTTATTTAACACGAGCAAATCCTCGTCCTCGTAAATGATCGGCACTTCGAATTCCGCTTCAAATTTAGCCGTCTCAGGCTCGCTTTGCTCAAATTTGATCCTCAAAACGTCGCCCAAATTTAGCTTTGCGGATGGCTTATTTAGCGGCTTGCCGTTTAGACTAACCAGCCCGCTTTTTATCAAATTTAGCGCTTGATTTCTAGCGACGTTTAGCTCGGCCGCCAAAAACGCATCCACCCTCGCCTGCGCATCCTCTAAAATTTTGATCTCTTTTTCCGTCATTTTTAGATTTGTTTCCTTTAAAATGCTATAATTGCTCAAAAAAGGCAAATTTTTGATAAGACTCGATAGGCGAATTTTAACCCATTTTGACTTCGTTCAGCCGTTTTTGATACTTCCTATTATTATTTTATCATACATTTTGGTTTCTGAGGCAAATTCTATCCTAGCGGGCAAGCAGCTTGTATATTTTGGCGTGGGGCTGGCGGCATTTTTATTTTTCTTTTTGCTTCCTATTCGCAAGATCGCCTGGCTCATACCGCTATTTTACTGGATTTGCATCATTTTGCTTATTAGCGTAGATTTGTTCGGTACGAGCAAACTGGGCGCAAAAAGATGGCTCGAGTTCCCCTTTATCCACTTTACGCTTCAGCCCTCAGAGATCATGAAGCCGGCGCTTCTTTTGATGCTAGGCTACCTCATCAAACAGCGCCCGCCAGAGGAAAACGGCTATGGTCTTAAGGACTTTTTACGCCTTAGCCTTTATATCCTTTTGCCTTTCGTGCTGATTTTAAAAGAGCCCGATCTTGGCACCGCGCTGATACTACTCATCGTGGGCTACGCCGTGCTTTTTATCATCGGGGTAAATAAAAAAATTTGGGTAGCGATATTTGCGGGGATTTTACTCTCTGCACCCGTGATCTACGAAAATTTGCACGATTATCAAAAAAAGCGCATCACGGATTTTTTAAGCGAAGAGTCCAACTATCACGTGCGCCAAAGCATCATCGCTATCGGTAGCGGCGGACTAAAGGGCAAGCCAAAGGACGAAGCGACGCAGACGCACTTTAAATTTTTGCCGATTTCAACTAGCGATTTTATTTTTGCGTACACGATCGAGCGATACGGATTTTACGGAGGGCTTGCGCTGCTTAGCTTTTACGGTGCGCTGATAGCTCATTTGCTCAGCCTAAACTACGGGCTAAAGGATGATTATTTTACGCAAACGATGGCGTCGGGGATCGGGGTGCTTATTTTTATTTACGTGAGTATAAATATCATGATGACGATCGGTTTTGCGCCCGTGGTGGGCATTCCGCTGCCGTTTTACAGTTACGGCGGTAGCAGCTTCGTTACTTTTATGTGCCTTTTTGGGATTTTACAAAATTTGCTCGCGTTTAGGTTTGATTCGACATATAAATTAGTACAATTTAAATTTTAGGTATTCAAATTGCACTAAATAATAATCACCCCTTAAGCTTGCTTGTGTTAGTATCGGCAAAATTTAGTACGGGAAAAAGATGCAAGATTACTCTATTTTAGATGTTTTATCTAACAAAAAAGTCCTTTGTTTAGAGGATGAACCATATATATTAAAAAATATGATCGACTCCCTCGAGCTGTTTTTTGCCGAAGTAAAAGGCGTAAGCGACGGCATCGAGGCGCTAGACGAGGCTATGAGCGGTTCATACGACGCGCTCGTCCTAGATGTCAGCGTCCCGCACATGGACGGTTTAGAGGTAGCTAAAAAGATCCGCTCTGCAAACCGCAAAATCCCGATCGTAATCATCTCGAGCCACACAGAGCAGGAGTATTTGTGGCGCGCGGTCGAGCTAAAGATCACGAGATATCTCTCAAAGCCTTACGATAAAGATACGTTTATAAAAGCGCTAGAAGACGTTGCAATGGAGCTTATAGACCATACGCCGATGTTTAGTATCAACGACGACCTCAAATACGATTTTAGTAAAAAAATCATATATATAAAGGAAGAGGCCTGTCGCCTCTCCAAAAGCGAGAGCAAGCTTTTGGAGTATTTTTTAAACAACAAAAACCAAACTATCACTTACGAGCAGCTGTTTGACTACATGTGGGAATTTGAACAGCCGACCAAAGAAGCCATCAAAACCATCGTAAAAGAGCTACGCCGCAAGATCGGCAAGGACACAATCAAAAATTTATACGGCGTAGGATATCTATGTGAAGTCCAAATTTAAGTTTATCGTCCTACTGCTCGTCGTTTTATACGGCGCCATTACCGTTTTGGTTTTTAACTTTTACCGCGATCTTGCGCTAAAAGACGCCAGGCAGGAGGCCTTTTACGTACTTGACGCGATGAACGGCATACGCGACTATATCTCTACCGTCCAGCGCCCGCTGATAGAAGAGCTAAAAGACGGCGGCGTCATAGACAAAGACCTTTTTGATCCAAGGCTCATGTCCTCATCCTATATAACTCGTCAAATTTACAAAATCCAGCTCGCCAAAAAAAACATAAACTACGACTACAGGCTAACGGCGACGAACCCGCTAAACCCCGAACACGAAGGCACGGAATTTGAAAACGAAATTTTAGAAGGATTTAAAGAGGGCAAATACGAAGTCTACTCCGACATAATCAAAGATCAAAACGCCTCGTACTTTTTCGTCGGCCTTCCGGTCAAAAACTCCCACCCGTCCTGCGTCGAGTGTCACAACATAAACAGCGCGCCTAAAAAAATGCTCGAACAATACGGAAATTTAAATAATTTCGAGGGCAAAGTCGGCGACACGATAGCGATGGTGAGCTTTAAAATCCCGGTAAAAAGTATTTTGCTTTATCATAAACAAGAATTTATCGTTAGCGGCGTGGCGATCACGGCGATATTTGCGGCGTTTTTATTTTTCGTTTATAAAATCCACAAAAGCAACGAAAAAACCAAGATGCAAAACGAGCTTTTGATGATAAATCAAAGCCGCCTAGCCTCGATGGGCGAGATGATCGGCAATATCTCGCATCAGTGGCGCCAACCTCTAGCCCAGATCAGCTCGACTTTGGTAAATTTGGAGCTTTACTCCGAGCGAGGCAAGCTAAGCCAGCAGAGGCTAAAAGAGGCTATCGAGGAGGCGAACGAGCAGGTCAAATTTATGTCCGGCACTATCGAGGATTTTAAAAATTTCTTTAATCCAAATATGCCAAAGAGCGAATTTGAGGTAAAGCAGGCTATAGAGCAGGCTTGTAAAATTTTAAACGCGACGCTCAAAAGGCACGTCATCGACATAAAAGTCGAGATAAAAGAAAATTTTACCCTTTACGGAAATATAAACGAGCTCATTCAAATTTTAATCAACGTCATGAATAACGCCAAAGAAGCATTTTTAAACGCGCCGCAAGATCGAGCGCAAGCAAACCGAATGCAAATTTTAATAACGGCCTTTTTGCAAAACGGCGAGCGAGCGATAACGCTCGAAAATAACGCCGGCAATATAAATAAAGCGGTGATAAATAAAATTTTCAAGCCGCATTTTACTACGAAAAAGTCGGGCAGCGGGCTTGGGCTATATATGAGTAAGGTGATAGCCGAAAAAAATAACGCCCGAATTTACGCGCAAAATATAAATAACGGCGTAGTATTTACTATTAAATTTAAAAATTCATAATTTATTAATATTCCCCTTTTTTTGCCCCCTTTTTACGATAACATTATCAGTATGAAATCTTTTTGATTTTAGATCCAAAATTTATAAGGAGGGCGCAATGAGGAATTTAAGTAAAACCTTATTAGGTTTGCTTATGGGCGTTAGCGTCTTCGCATCGCAAGCCTGTTGCGAAGAACACAACATGCAGATGTCTCAACAAGCGCGAGACGTCATAGCAAACCCAAAAGGCACGCTTCAAAGTAGAGGCGTAATATCCTTGCAAGACTACATCGTAGAAGAGCAAGAGATGTATGAGTGGCTGTTTAAAAACCACCCGATTTTCACAAAATACGGCGGTAAAACAGTCGGTAAACTGGACGTTCACGACCGTGGACTTGAGTGGCTTGCCGAAGGTCACGGCTTTGATATGTCAAAAGCTAGTAAAAGAGACGGCGGTAAAGGCTACAGCTCTATGATGTATAGGATACCTGCGGGTTCGTCTTTGCAGTTTCCTAACAAATTCGTAGGATCAGAAAAGTGCGGCGAGTGCCACCCTGCGCAGTACGAGGTATGGAGCAGATCGCGCCACGCCACTACTATCCGCTTCCCCGGCGAGCACCCAGAGGTTAACAACAACCTAACCGATCCGGTATTTAGCCCGGATACTGCGTCTATCTTGCCTCAAGGTATTACTCCGGACGTTATTTACGCCACCGTAGGACACCTAAGAACCAAATTTGGCTACGTAGACGCGTGGTTGCTGCGAGGAACTTACCACGTAGAGGGCGGTTTACTACGAGACGGCACCGGTCAGATCGTAGCGGGCGGTAACCAATTCCAAAGAACTTGGGCGTTAAATTTAACTCCTGAAACGGTTAAGAAAATCAAAGATTTCGTTCCTGATTTTCCGGAAACTCTAGCTGATTACGGCGATAACGGCGGATATGTCAGAGGTCTAGCCTCATACGCCGCCAAATACAAAAAGTCAATGTTCTTCCAAGCAAACGGCTCTTACTGCGAAGTTTGCCACCCGTTCAAATTTGACTTTAAAACCAAGAAAGAGTTCTATGCGGCTCTCGGTAATGCTAAAGAGCTTCAAAAGCACACTATCTCTAAAGGCGTAAGCTGTGAGGAGTGTCACGGAGCCGGCGGTCACCTTGACGGAGCTACAAACTTTAGAACATCAAACTGCGAACGCTGTCACCAAAGATTTAACTACAGCCCAGACCTAGCTCGCGCTAATCCTCTAAACCAAGGCAAGCTTGACCTATCTCTAAGCTCTAAATTTAAATCAATGGGACCAGGATGCGGATCTGAGGGCTCACAATCATACTTTACCGCTCACTACGATAAAGGTATGCGCTGCACCACTTGCCACGATCCACACGATAACACGGGTCCGGTCGTAGGCGACAAGACTATCAAGGGCGTAAACTATAACTCAGAGCAAGGCTACCTAAGTGCGCTTTACACTAAACCAAAAATCAGAAAAGATTGTAAAGATTGCCACAAAGAGCAAGCATATATCGCTTCTAGAGCCGATACGCACAAAGATAACACTTGCGCATCTTGCCATATGCCGTTCATGATGAGCTGCGAGAACTTCTACGCTATCCAGTTCCAAGACAACGCTGGATTTGATACACAAAGAAGATCTCACATCTGGAAGATCGACGTAGATCCTGCTAGAAAATCTCTAGTTGCGGGCGATGCTGCTAAAGGACCAAGAGACGCTAAAGATTGGCACTTCCAAAGAGATAAAAACGGACATAACTTCGTTGACCTAATGTGGGCGTGCGCTAGAACGTCTTGGGCCGATAAAGATATGCAAGATACTAAAGGCTGCCACAGCCCAGTACTATCTGAGCTAAAACCTACCCTACACTTCAAGAACCAAAAACAGGTTTACGACGAAGTAATGGGATGGCAAACTCCTGTCAAAAACGACTTCTCTCAAGTCAAAATCGGTATCGAGGGACTTTATGCTATCTTAGAAACTAAGAAACTAAGCCCTAGCGATAAGACGAGAGTTTATGAGCTAATCGAAAAAGCGCAAGACACAGTTGACTTGCTACAAAAAGACGGCTCATGGGGTATGCACGGCTTTAAATATACAAAACAAAGACTCGACGCTTCTAAAGAGTACATCAAAGAAGCCCAAAGAATCATAAACAACAATTTATGATGCGATTACGGACGCCGCGATTTTGCGGCGTCCAAATTTAATAAGGTAAAATTTATGCGTTTTAAACTTAGCAAAAACCCGCTTTTAGCTCTTTGCCTAACAGCCAGTTGCGTCTTGTGCGCTAGCGCGGCGGATAAAGAGGCGATGACGCAAGAGCAAAAAGAATCATACAGCATCGGAATTTCAACCGGAACATATATCTCCGCACAACTAAAAAAACAAGAAAGCCTAGGCGTCAAATTTGACAGCAAGTCCATTTTAGACGGTTTTGCAGACGCCTTTAAAAAAGAACAAAAACTAACGGACGAAGAAATAATCTCCCTACTTAATCAAAGGGACGAAAAATTAAATAAGCTAACCCAAGACGCGCTTAAAAAAGCGCTTGAAAAAAATTTAAAAGAGGGCGAAGAATTTATGGCGAAAAACGCCAAAAATAAAAAGGTCAAAACGACTAAATCAGGGCTTCAGTACGAAGTCATGGCAGTCGGCGACGGCGATAAGCCAAGACCCGAGAGCGTAGTCGCGCTAAACTATAAAGCTTACCTCATAAACGGCAAGGTTTTTGACGACACGTACTCTAGAAACGAGCCTGCGATCCTTTCTATGGTAAATTTGATAGACGGCCTACAAGAGGGCCTCATGATGATGAACGGTAACTCAAAATATAAATTCGTCATCCCGTCTCACCTAGCTTACGGAGACGAGGGCGCAGACGAGATACCGGGCGGCTCGACGCTGATTTTTGAAGTCGAGCTAGTAAAGGCGCTAAAACCTGGCGAACTAGCCGGCGCAGCCAAAAAACTAAGCGAAACTCAGCCGCGAAATTTCCATGGCGCGCATAGCCACGGAAGTAGCGTTGGTAGATAAATTTAGGATATTTAATCCATACGGATGGAGAAGAATATGAAAGAGCAAAATACAAGAAGGACGTTTTTTAAATTCCTTGCTTCGGGCGCGGCGGTTGCGGGAGCGACTAGCGTACTAGGCAAGAGTATAAATTTAGACGCCCAAACGGAAAACGGCAAAAAGCCGCACTACGGCATGATCTTCGATCAGAACAAATGCGTCGGCTGTACCGACTGCGAGGTCGCCTGCCAAAAGGTAAATTTGGTCCCAAAAGGCCAAATGAGGCTTTTTATCCAGGATAAAACCGATCCGCTAAATTTGAAAGAAAAGCGCTACGTCAGGGTTTCTTGCCAGCAGTGCGAGGACGCGCCGTGCGTGACCGTTTGCCCGACCAAAGCCTGTCACAAGGACGAAAAAACAGGCATCACGACGATGAACACCGACGACTGTATCGCCTGTAAATACTGCATCGTAGCCTGTCCTTACGACGTGCGCTTTATAAATCACGAAACAAGAGCCGCGGAGAGCTGCAACTTCTGCTTAGATACAAATTTAAAAGATGGTCACGAACCGGCCTGCATCGAGGCGTGCAGATACGAGGCGATCGTATTTGGCGATCTAAACGACGAAAACTCGCACATCAGCCAGCTACTTCGCGTAAAAGACAGCCTACGCATGCATCCTGAGTGCGGCACAAAGCCGAGCCTGCGCTATATTCCTGCGGTTAAATTGGGGGTGTGATATGAACGGAGCTATAAATTTCACTGCGACCTTCTCGCACGGCGTTGAGTGGGGCTGGCCGATCGCGGTTTATCTTTTGCTAGCGGGCATGAGCGGCGGCGCCTTGATAGTCGCGATCCTCGTTAAATTTTATAAAAAACAGACCGAAAGCACGCCGCTGTTTAAGGCTGCGTCGTTGCTATCTTTCGTCACGATCTTACTCGGTATGGTTTGTCTGGTGGCCGATTTAGAGCGACCGCTACTTTTCTGGAAAATTTTGATTAACTATAACTTTACCTCGGTTATGTCCGTGGGCGTGGCGGCGCTTTGCGTCTATATCCCGCTTACCTTCGTTGCCTGCCTTTATGCGTTTGAAGAGTGCCTTAGAGAGTTTTTGACGCACAACCTTAGCTTTTTAAAAGGGCTTTTCGAGCTTGTGATGAAAATTTTAAACGCGCTTCGCCCGCTGCTTCTTGCGCTTACGCTTGTTTTTGCGGTCGCGATCTGCGCTTATACGGGCTTTTTGATCTCGGTTTTAGTTAGATTTCCTATCCTTAATACCGCCGTTTTACCTGCGCTTTTCGTGGCGTCGGGCTTATCGGCGGGTATCGCGGGATCTAGCCTCATAGCCGCGCTTTTCTTTAAAGCAGACCCGCACGGAGGCGATCTAAAAACCTTGCACGCGGTCGAGTGGCCGGTTTTAGCGATGGAAATTTTACTAATCGGCATGATTTTCGTCTCGCTCATCACGGGCAGCGACGTGCAAAAATCCGCTAGCGTCGCATTTAGCGATGGAATTTACGCGCGTCTTTTTTGGCTTGGCGTCGTAGGCGTTGGTTTTTGCGTACCGCTAGTTTTAAATTTCGCACTGGGCAAAAAGATCGCTCACACCGCATTTGCGTTCTACGTTAGCGCGCTTGCTAGCGTGGTCGGAGTATTACTTCTTAGGATGTTTATACTATACGCAGGTCAAACTTACGATATAATAATGTAAAAAATTCGAAAGAGGCGATTTTGGGCGTAAATTTATTTAGATTTTTCACTTCTTACAAATTTGCGCTCTGTCTCCTCTTTACCCTTGCCGCAGGTGCCGGCGTCGCAACCTTTTTAGAGAGCATTTACGATACGCAAACGGCTAAAATTTTAGTCTATGAGGCGCGCTGGTACGAGTGCGTCATGAGCGTGCTTGCGCTTTGCTTGCTTGCTATCATAGTAAAAACCAAAATGTGGCGCCGCTTTGGCTCCTTCGTACTTCACGTTGCATTTATCGTTATCTTTATCGGTGCGGCTTTGACGCGTTATCTGGGCGCTGAGGGCGTACTGCACGTAAGGGCGGGCGAGAGCGGAAACGAGATGGTGAGCGTAAAGCCGTATCTGCAGATCCGAACCAAAGACGCATTTTTCGAGTATCCGCTAAATTTAACCCAAATCGGCGATAATAATTTTAGCTTCACGCAAAGTATAAATTCCAAAAATTTCACCGTCAAATTTGACTCGTATAAACCCGCGCCAAAGGGCGAGCGAGGCACTCTCGTAGTAAAAGCCGGCTTTGAAGGACAGCGTGAGCAAACGGCTAAAATCCACGGCGGCGCAGGCTGGCTGGGCGAGCCTAGCACGCTAAATTTTGACGGCGAGGAGATAATGCTAACTTGGGGCTCAAAGCTAGTTAGCCTGCCGTTTTCGATAAAGCTTATTAAATTTGAGCTTGAACGCTACCCCGGCTCGCAAAGCCCGTCCGCCTACTCTAGCGACATAGAGGCGCTCTCAGACGCGGGCGATGTTTTAACGAGATATAAAATTTACATGAATCATCCGCTAAATTTGCAAGGCTTTAAACTCTTTCAGTCATCCTACGACGCGGACGAGCAAGGCACGGTGCTAGAAGTCAACCGCGACCCGGGCAAAATCCCGACCTACATCGGATATTTCTTGCTTTGCGTCGGCGTCATCGGCAACTTTTTTACCAAAAACAGCCGATTTTTAAAGCTCATAAATTTCATCAAAAACAGCCGATTTTCGCTCGTTGCGGCCTTTATCGCGCTTGGTTTTTTAAATTTTAACGCAAACGCGGCCGAGCAAAACGAGAGCGAGATTTTAAAAACTTTCGCCGCAAACACCGCCGCTCACGCTAGCGGCGAATTTGCCAAGCTTCTCGTGCAAGACTACGCGGGCAGGATAAAGCCGCTTAGTACGGAAGCGGGCGAAATCGTAAATAAAATCTCGGGCACGGACTCGCTTTACGGCCTAAGCGCCGAGCAAATCGTACTTGGGATGAATCTAAATCCAGCGCTGTGGCAAGAGATCAAAATCGTAAAGATAAAAAACGGCGAAATCAAAAAAATGCTAAATTTGAGCGGAGATTACGCGAGCTTTAGGGATGCATTTGACGCAAACGGCGAGTATAAACTAGCCGCGCAGGTCGAAGCCGCGAACGAAAAACCGCTCTCCAAACGAGGCACGCTCGATAACGACCTCATCAAATTTGACGAACGGCTAAACATCGCCTATCTCACGTTTAAGGGCACATTTTTTAAATTTATCCCGGCGGCGAACGACCCGCAACACGCGTGGCTCTCGCCAAACGACGCCTTTAACGACGAGCGAGTCGCTCTGGACGCAAAAAACATGCTAAACGACTATCTCATGGGTCTGCAAGAGGGCATCGCGGATAATGACTGGAGCAAGGCAGACTCCGCGCTAGCCGCGCTAAGAAATTATCAGCGAACGGCCTCGGCGGAAATTTTACCTAGCGTTAGCAGGGTCGATGCCGAGCTCTTTTATAACCGTGCTTCGGTGTTTAAAAAGCTCGTTTATTTTTACTGGATTTTGGGCTTTGCCGCGCTTTTGCTAGGGCTTGCTTCGGTATTTTTATCTAGAAGGATTTTGCCGCTTGAGCGAGCGATTTTAACGGCGTTCGCGCTAGGTTTTGCGGTGCATACGGCGGCTTTGGCGCTACGCTGGTACGTCTCGGGGCACGCGCCTTGGAGCGATAGCTATGAGTCAATGATCTACATCGGCTGGTCGGGAGCGCTAGCGGGGATGATATTTTTTAGGCGTTCGCTGCTTGCGCTTGCGGCGGCTGCGCTACTGGCGGGTATCGTGATGCTAGTAGCTCACATGAGCTTCGTAAATCCGCAGATAACGAATTTAGTCCCGGTGCTAAAGTCGTATTGGCTCAGTATCCACGTCTCGGTCATCACGGCTAGCTACGGATTTTTGGGCCTTGGCTGCGTGCTGGGGCTTATCGCGCTAGGACTCATGGCGCTTAAAAATAAAGCCAACGAAACGCGCCTAAACGAACAGATCAGATACATCGCGGCGATCGATGAGGCGAGCCTCATCATCGGTCTTTGCTTGCTAACGCTTGGAAATTTCTTCGGCGGGATCTGGGCAAACGAGAGCTGGGGGCGCTACTGGGGCTGGGATAGCAAGGAAACTTGGTCGTACGTATCGATCCTAGTTTACGCTATCACGCTGCATCTGCGCTTTATACCGAAGCTAAATTCGCTATACGTATTTTTGATCGCATCGGTGTTTTCTTACGCTTCGATCGCGATGACTTATTTTGGCGTAAATTTTTACCTAACGGGCATGCACTCTTACGCCAGCGGAGATTTGCCGCCGGTGCACATTAGCGTCTATATCGCGCTTGGCTGCATGCTTTTGATAACCGCGCTAGCCTTTAGAGGGCGCGACGTAAAAACGATTTAAAAGGAGAAAAAATGTATAAAAAACTACTAGCGGCGGCGGTTTTATGTGCTAGCGCAAATGCGGGCTTTATCCAGGAGGGCATGCAAGCCCAGCAAAGCGGCGACCATAAAAAGCTGATAGAAATCTACGAAAAAGCCTGCCACGAAGAGAACAAGGCTTCTGGCTGCTATAATCTTGCCGTGGTGTATTTCGAAGGCACGGGAGGCGTGGAGAAAAATTACGAAAAGGCGATAAATTTATATCAAAAGGCTTGCAACGCCAAATTTGCGCTTGCTTGCAACAACCTAGGATACATCTACGAAAGCGGAAACGGCGCGACTCAGGACTTTGCTAAAGCCGCCGCATACTACGAGAAAGCCTGCCAAGACGACGAGGGTTGCACTGCGCTAGGACTTCTTTACGCAAACGGCGCAGGCGTCAAAACCGATATCAAAAAGGCAATCTCGCTCTACACCAAAGCCTGCAACTACGGCGATATGATGGGCTGCAATAACCTAGGCTACTTGCACCTTGAGGGTATGGGCGTAGAAAAAGACTACGCTAAAGCAAAATCATTTTACGAAAAGGCCTGCGCGGGCGGCGTGGGTATCGGCTGCGACAACCTCGGCTTTTTGTATGCATTCGGCCAAGGCACGGAGCAAGACTACGCCAAAGCTAAAGAATTTTACGAAAAATCATGCGCTCTAAACTACGACAAAGGCTGCAACAACCTAGCCATAATGTACGCCGAGGGCAAAGGCGTCACGGCCGATGTCGCCAAGGCTAAAGAGCTCTTTGACAAAAGCTGCGCAAAAGGCCTAAAGGTCGCGTGCGAGAATGCGGAATTTTTAAAACCGGAAACAAATAAAACTAAATAATTTAAGGAGATAGTATGATTTTACGTTCTATTTTGGGTTCGGCGCTACTAGCGGCGCTAATGTTTGGCGCCGAAGCAAACGAGCAAGCCGGCAAGATGAAGCCGATGTTTCAAAGCGTGGATCCAAGCAAAGCTACACTCGTAGGAAGCGGCGAGGATAAAGAGTACTGCGCCGTTTGCGGGATGAATTTGGTTAAATTTTACAAAACAAACCATGTCTATAACGGCAAGCAAGTAGCATCGCTGCACTGCTTATACGAGCTCACGGAGGGCAAGATCCCAAGCAACGCGCAGGTCGTCGATACGAAAAATCTAAATTTGATAGATGCAAATAAAGCCTTTTACGTAGTCGGCAGTAAAATCGGCGGCACGATGACTAGAAATAGCAAATACGCCTTCTCAACCGAGGCCGACGCAAAAGAGTTCCAAGCCGAAAACGGCGGCGAGATAATGGACTTTGCCAAAGCATACGAGATCGCAGGACAGGACTTTGAGGGCGACAACAAGATGATCAAAGCCAAACGCGAGGGCGGCGTTTACGCGCACGGCAAGGAATTTTACGAAGCAAACTGCGAGAAAACCGATCCAAAAGGCTTTAAAGCCATCTCCGAGCTAAAAGCCCACCTCAAAAAAACATGTGACCAAAAGGGCGCTAGCAAAGCCCCTGAATACGACAAACACCTGCAAGCAGCAGCTCTATATCTATGGGACGCTCCGGCAAATTTAGGCACTAGCGATCAAGCCTCAAAGTCTAAACAAAAAGCGCAAAAAGCCGAGAGGATCGTCGTACCAAAAGGCGCACGCTGCCCGGTTTGCGGTATGCTAATCGGCAAAAACCCGCAGTGGGCGACGATGATGAAGACAAGCAAAGAGGAGCTTTACTTTGACGGCGTCAAGGACATGATGAAGTATTATTTCGAAAAAGGCAAAAAAGACGATCAAATTTTCGTTAGCGACTACTACAAGCTAAACAAAATCGACGCCAGAACCGCCTACTACGTAACCGGCTCAAACGTACTCGGACCTATGGGCAACGAGCTGATTCCGTTTGCCAGCGAAGAGGACGCTAAGACCTTTGCCAAAGATCACGGCGGCAAACAGATCGTCAAATTTGACGAGATAACTACTCTTTTGGTTGAGAGGTTGATGTGAGACTCATCTGCGTTTTAGCGGGTTTTTTTGCGCTTCTTTACCTTTGTATCGGGGCGCATTATATAGGCTACGATAGAGCGGGCAAGGAGGCTCAGCTAAATTTGATCCAAAAATCCGTCAAAGACGCGCAAATTTCGACGAATTTTATTTCAAAAGAGTACGGGAAGTTTGTCTATGCCGAGTAAAAATTTTATCGATTACGCAGTTACGCTGCTCTATAAAGACCGCGCCGATCACGCTTTTAGCTTTTTTATCTTCGCTTTTATCGTGTTTATCTTAAGCGCGGTTCTTTTCATCTCAAGCTCTATCCAAAGCGACCTAACGAATTTGACCCGCTCAAAACCCGAAGTCGTCGTCGAAGCTCTTCGCGCGGGCAAGCGCGACTTGATGCACGACGGCTACATCTACGACGTCTCAAAGATCGCGGGCGTAGCTAGCGTAGAGGGCGCGGTCGAGGGAGAGTATTATTTCGCGCAAAAAAGAGTCTGGTTTCACATCGTCGGCGACGAAAATTTAGACGAAAACGAGATGATCGTGGGCGAAGGCGTGAAAAAAGAGATGGCGGAGCTTTATTACGAGGACGTTTTTAACTTTTTAACCGAAGAAAAAATGATCCCGATAAAGATCAACAAAACCGCGCCGCATGAAACGGGTATCGTTTCAAACGACGTTATCTACATGAATCCCGCCACCGCGCGCGAAGTACTAAGTCTAAAAGAGGGCGAATACACAAGACTCTACGTCGAAGTGCCAAACGTAAACGAGATCAGCGAAGTGGCCCTAAAGATCCAAAACGTCTATCCAAACACCGAGGTTACGAGCATCGAGGACGGAGTAGCCAAAATAAGGCACCTTTACTACTACAAAGGCGGCATTTTCATGGTGCTTTACGTCGTGGCGATGGTTTCGTTTTTCATCCTGCTGAAAAATCAAATTTCGCTCGCTTACGGCGAGAAGAAAAAGGAGATCGCGATATTGCGCAGTATCGGCTTTAGCGTAAGAAATATCATCGCGCTTAAATTTATCCAAAACATCGTCGTTTCTTTTAGCGCCTATTTGCTAGGCGTCGCGGGAGCGTATCTCTACGTGTTTTTATTCGGCGCGCCGTTTTTACGCGATATATTTTTAGGCAGCGAGGTGGCAAATTTCACGGATTTTACGCCGATCATCGACTTTAATATGCTATTTTTGATCTTCGTTTTTAGCGTGATTCCGTTTTTGGCATTCGTCATCATTCCGTCGTGGCGCATAGCCGTTAGCGACATGAGCGAGGCGGTAAAATGAACGCGATAGAAGTAAAAAATCTCTGTAAAATTTACAATCAAAATAAACCCAACGAATTTCACGCGCTGAAAAATATAAATTTGACGGTAAAAAGCGGCGATCTAGTCATCCTAAAAGGCGTTAGCGGTAGCGGCAAAAGTACGCTACTAGGCATTCTAGGCGCGCTTAGCAAACCAAGCAGCGGCGAAGCGCTAATCAACGGTCGCAACGTCTCAAAGCTGCCCGATATCATGAGTTCAAATTTTAGACATAGCGAGGTCGGGTTTATATTTCAGTCCTTTAACCTGATCGAGGGCCTTAGCGTCTATCAAAACGTGCTAGCGCCACTAAGCCTAACAAGCCTTAAAAAGGCCGAGCTAAATTCGCAAATCGATCGCGCGCTAAATCTCGCCAACATCGCGCACAAAAAAGATCAAATCATCTCAAAACTAAGCGGTGGCGAGAAGCAGCGATGCGCGATAGCAAGGGCTCTAGCGATGGATCCTAGCGTCATACTAGCCGACGAACCGACGGCAAATTTGGACAAACAAAACTCGCTCATCTTCATCGAAATGCTGAAAAAATTCAAAGAGCTAAAAAAGACCGTCGTCGTCGCCACGCACGACATTTTGTTTGACGATCTTGACTTCGTGGACGGCTACGTGAGGATGCAGGACGGAGAGATGCTGTGAGCGTATTTTTATCGGACGTTGTCATCGCGTTTTTGCTGATCGAGCTTATAATCATTGTTTTAATGGGTATTTCGCAGTATTTCGTCGTGCGCATCATGCGCCTGTGGGACTTTAACTCGACGTCAAATTTACAATACGACCTTGAAAAACGCAACTACCTCGTAAATACGATTTTGTTTTTCGCCGTAGTTTGCAAGATCGTTTTGTTCGTATTTTTCGCGCTATCTCTAAACGAGCTAGCAGACGTAGTGCCGGGCGCCATGTGCTCGGCGGGCGTCATCGGATCAAACAAATTTGGCGGCATTTTGCTACTGCTAAAACTGCTACTTATCTTTGGCTTTGGACTGTGGCTCATCATAAATTCGCTTGATTTAAAGGCGACGAATTTTCCGTATTTAAAGCGAAAATACGTCATCTTCACCGCGCTTTTTATCGGCGTTTTGGTCGAATTTGCTACTGAGATTTTGTTTTTTAGCAACGTACCCTTAAAAGTGCCCGTCTTTTGCTGTTCGGTCGTATTTCAGGCGCCAAAGCTACCGTTTGGCTACACGAAGTTAAATTTGGTCGTCTTTTACTACGCCGTTTTTGCGGTCATTTTGACGCTAAATTTGCTCAAACAGACGATGGCGAGCTTTGTTTGTAACCTGCTGTTTTTATTTATCGCATACTACGCGATTACTTATTTTTTCGGGCTTTACGTCTACGAACAGCCAAATCACAAATGCCCGTACTGCATGCTAAAAGGCGAGTATTTTTACGTCGGTTACCTTATCTGGGGTTCGCTGTTTTTGGGTATTTTCTACGGTATATCGGCGTTTTTGGTCGAACTAATCGTAAAAAAACCTTACGAGCATTTGCTCAAAATTTCATCTTTTTGGCTGATCGTAAATGCTCTTGTTTGCAGCTTTTTCGTCGCTAAATACTACCTTTTGCGAGGAGTTTTACTATGATAAGGCAAATTTTCGCCGCCGTGCTACTCATCAGCGTGGTGGCGCTGCTCGCGTTTTCAGTGGATACTAGCGAGGGTAAAATCGTCGTTCGCCACGGCAATATAGAAAAAAAGCCGCTAGAAATCGAGCTTGGCAAATACCTCTGCTTTGAGAGCAAGGTGCTCATCAGCGACCTAAATAACACGGCTCAGGCGGTGATGCCAAACGGCGATACGTATTTTTTCTATGACATATCAAACTCGTTTACGTGGCTCATGCGGCAAAAGAATAAAGACGACGTCGTGCTGTGGGTGTATTCGCAAGATACCGGCCGCTATATCCTAGCTAAAGACGCCTGGTACTCGCGCGTGGACATCACTCCGATGGGATACGGTATCGGCGCGTACGAATACCACGTTTACGGCATTAACGATAACTATTTCGAGGATGTCATGCTCTATGCCGCACGCGGCGAAACGCTGATAAATCCGCTCATTTTTATCTTGCTTTCGGAGAATAAAATTTAGCTTTGAAGCCGTTTGGCCATTTTATTCTCCAAGAAGCACAATAAACTGCATTTATACGCATTAAATTAGCCGTACAACAATCAAGGCTGCACATAAAACAATAATTTTTCTATTTATTGCCAAGAAATACAAACGACAAACACATAAAATATCTAGTAATCGCCGTATGATATTATTTATTTTCAAAATCCACCAAAAACATAGTGATTTAAAATTGATTGGTCTGGATATTTTTAAAGAAGTTTTTGAAACCAAAAAGAAATTTAAGAAAAAGTCGGTGGCGGACAGAGAGGGACTTTCCGCCATCTTATATATTTTTGTTGCCATTTGCTGCCTTTAAAAGCCCAAAATACAGGGTTTTTTATGTTAAATTGTATTATACAAATTTTCACCTTTATCTGCTATTATTTTATGTAATAAAGTTAGAAATTCTATGTAACAAATAAAATACTGGTATATCGATATTATAAGTGATTTTATAACCAAAAACCGTCTTAAATTTGTGACAAATTTAAGAACAAATTTTGATAAGATTTTCTCTCTCAATTCAAATCCCTTTTAGGGCATAGGGTTCAAATCCCTTTAAGTCCACCTCTGTTATTTTGTCTTGCATACACAGTGCCATACGACAACGATCGGACCAAATAGATCAAAAAATATTCGCAAGAAATTTACTCCACCTACATAAGGACGAATTAAATTGTGACCTTAACGAAATACAAGGATGCTCTAAAAATATTTATAAAAACTCATCGCGTCGCTAAAAGTAGTCTTTTGGATAAATTTGACGAGAAAACGGAAAAGAATATGAAATTTTATAACCAAAGATAATCTTAACATGGGGGGGGGATTAATTGGATGCACTATTTTGTTGCAGGCCCTACATGTTCATGCAAGCCTACAAAAAGCTAAATTTGCCATTTTCGCAGATCCGCAAAATCTAATACCAGCTTGCGTAGCTTCATCCAAGTTGTACGCTTTTTGTTCGTATAGGCACTTGCCCTGTAAGCGCTCGATCCGCCAAACTCGGCGAAATATTTATTTAAAATGCTTTTTAAACCTTTACTCGTGTATGGATTTTAGGCATTATGCGATAATATCCGTCTTGCCAATATTGCCCACTTTGCGCAGTATTTCCATTATATCCGTCCCCTTTTCCTGTTCGGCTTTTAGGAAATTCTCGAAAAACTCGCGCTTTATATCCTTATAAACATAGGTTTGGCTTTTGCTAGTAGCCTGGATGGGCTTAAATTTATTCTCTTCGGGTGTTTCTTTAGGAGCTTGATCGCTTACTGCACTTTCTCTTAGGGCTATATTTTGCAGTATGTCTGCGATGCTCTCGCCTTTTTTAAATGCATCTTTTAAGAAATTTAAAAACTCTTTTTTAGTTGCTTCGTCTGCGTAGCTCACCTGTTTTACCATCTCTTGTCCCCAAAAGACCGCAGGCCGTT
>CAUQOI010000011.1:0-31777 GCA_963519525.1 uncultured Campylobacter sp. | reverse complement strand
GGAAATGGGGCTCGGAGCAGATCAGCGACTTTGACCGCCACTACAAAGCTCTTTTAAAAGAAAAATGATGCTTGATAAACACGCTAAATTTTTTGTAAATTTACTAGGCGCGGACAACGCCTACTTCGACGACGCGCACAGGATCGCCTACTGCTACGACGCGACGAAAAAGCGCCATCTGCCAGACGGCGTGCTTTTCCCGCGCCACGAAAAAGACGTTAGCGAGATTTTAAAATACTGCAACGAAAACGGAGTCAAAATCGTGCCTAGGGGTGCTGGCAGCGGCTTTACGGGCGGGGCGCTAGCGCACGAGGGCGGCGTGGTGCTTGCCTTTGAAAAGCACATGAACAAAATCCTAGAGATCGACATGCAAAACATGGTCGCAGTCGTGCAACCGGGCTGTATAAATATAAATTTGCAGCGCGAAGCCGAGAAGCTAGGCCTTTTCTACCCGCCAGATCCCGCCAGCCAGGAGTACTCGACGCTAGGCGGCAACGTCAGCGAAAACGCGGGCGGCATGCGAGCGGCAAAATACGGCATCACCAAAGACTACGTCATGGCGCTACGAGCCGTGCTGCCTAACGGCGAAACGATCCGCGCGGGCAAACGTACGATAAAAGACGTCGCGGGATACAATATCGCAGGCATCCTCATAGCCAGCGAGGGCACGCTAGCGGTAATAACCGAAATCACGCTAAAACTCATCGCAAAGCCTAAATTTAGAAAAACGGCGATGGGAATTTTCCCTAGCGTAAACGCCGCAATGAACGCCGTTTATAAGACGATGGCAGCAGGCGTGACGCCCGTAGCCATGGAGTTTTTGGACGCGCTTTGCATACGCGCGGTCGAGACTAAATTTAACAAAGGCCTACCGCAAGATGCGGGCGCCCTGCTCATCACTGACGTTGACGGCGACGTTTTAGATGGGCTAGAGCAGGATCTCGCCACGATAGAGCGAGTGTTTAGAGAAAACGGCGCTAGCGAATTTAGACGCGCTAAGGACGAGAGCGAGCGAAACGACATTTGGTTCGCCCGCCGCAACTGCTCGCAGGCGATAAATATCTACGGAAATTTAAAACTAAACGAGGACATCACCGTGCCACGCTCAAAGCTACCGGAGTTGCTAGAACGTATCGGGGGCGTCGCTGAAAAATACGGCGTGCAGGTGCCGTGCTTCGGCCACACTGGGGATGGCAACGTACACACTAACGTCATGGTGGTGGACAAAGCCGACCCGGCGCAGGTAGAGAGCGGGCACAAGGCGATCGAGGAAATTTTTAAGATTGCGGTGGAGCTTGGCGGCACGCTTAGCGGCGAGCACGGCATCGGCATCAGCAAGGCCGAGTTTATGCCGCTTGCCTTTACGCCTGCTGAAATGGAGCTTTTTAGAAGTATCAAAAAGGCGTTTGATCCGAACAATATCCTAAACCCGTTTAAGATGGGGCTGTAAATTTGGCGCAAGGCGTAGCTGATTTTTTAAAAATAGCCCTTGACGCCTTGGTGATTGTTTTTTTGGTTGTACTGCTTTTTAGGAAAAATGACAAAATATCTTTTCAGCACGTCGGTTGCGGAGACTTACTTATACGCCCCGATCCGTTTTTAAAGATAATGTACTTTTTGATGTTCTTATGTTGCGGCACAATGTCGCTATTAGGCCGAGCGGCAGATGAAAATTTATTCGCCGACTACCATCTGCTGATATTTCTTTGCGATATGCTATCGGTTTGCTTGTTGGCTTTCGCTTTTTATACCCTGATGCAAAAAGGTATAAGAGTCAAGCAAGACGGTATCTCAAAAGAGATAGGACTTTTAGACTTTAAGCGCGTCTATGAAGTTAAATTTGACGAAATGGTTTATGATGTCGGAGTTGCTCTCAGAGGCGATGAAAAAGTATTCAAAATAAAAAGCGAAAACAGCGATACCAAATTTGGATTTGGGATATTGTATGCGAGAAAAGACATGGATGATTTAGAAAAATTGATACGCAAAAATGTCAAATTTAAAAACCTTAAACCTCTAAGTAGCTAAATTTTAGGACGAAAATAGCCCGGCAAAAATACTAAAAATTACAGAGGCGGAAATCATCCGCCCCATTCTTACGCCTACGTTTTAAAATTTATACTCCAGCTTCACGCCGCCGCTTACGCCGTAGCTTCTGTCGTTATCTAGCATTCCGCTAAGCTGATAAGAAACTGCAAAATTTTTGCTAAACTCCGTGCTTGCAGCCAAATTTAGCTTATAGACCAGTTTGTTGTTGTCGAGCTTGTAGTCGACGTATTCGTTTGAATTATTAAGTGAAACATAAGATTTGTCGTCAGAGTTATAGACATTTTGTTTTACCAAAAATTGTGCCGCAAATGCATTTTTATCGCTATTTAGCACATACTCGACGCCGACCCCCAAAGCTACGTTAAAGTCGTTTATGTCTTTTTGATCGTATCGGTCGTTTTTAAAGCCCTTTACGCCGTTTGAGCCAAATTCTAGCGCAAGTACGGGTTTGATAGCCTGAGCGTATTCGCCGTTTGAGCCGAGCGAAATTTTATATTTATAGTAGTTGCTCGAAAGGATGCCCGTGCTTCTTACGCTAGCCTTTTGCGAATCGTTTAAGCTGCGCTTAGAATTTACGAAGGCTAAATTTAGATTGCTCTGTATCTCGTGAGCATCTCGCTCAAAAAGCCCGTACGCTCCAAAACTGTAAATTTTAGCATCGTCGCTCATAGGGTCTGAGTTAAATTTAGCCTTGCTCACGCCCGCGCTCGTGCCCAAAATAAATTCGTCGTAGCTCCTGTCGTAGCCGATATTCGTGCCGTAAAATTTCAGATCTCCGCCGCTATCTTTATCCTTAAAGTACGCTCCGTTTACGTTCGCCCAGAAGTTATTTCTCAGCCTATCCGCCTCAGCCGCCTCATAAGCCATCGTAGCAGTCGGCTTAAGGTCGCTCTCAAGCCCGGCTAGACTAAACTGAGAGATATCGGCCTTTGCCCTTAATTGCATAATTCGCGACAGTCTTGAGTTGATCAGCTCGTTGTTGTTCTGCAAGGCCTTAACGCTGATTTTTAAAGATGAAGCCGAAATTTCCTTCATATCGGATTCCGCCTTTAGCGCCATACGCTTTATCGTTTCCATATCGGCGCTTTGAACGGCATTTTCATATTCAGGCGTATTTTTTAGCATATTTAGGATCTTGTTTTGTCTTTCGCTAAACTCTGCTATTTTTAAGCCCTGCTCCACCCCTGGCGATACCTGCGGATTTGGGGCCTGCCGATCGCTCAAGCTCATCAAAATTTTGCCGTCTTTTATAGTGTAGGTCGTAAAAAGATCATTAATCTTTTGTTCCATATTAAATATCGCGCCTTTATTTACGATATTTGTAGCGCTTACTAGCGTATAGGTTTTATCGGCCGTCATCTGTCCTTTTAAAGCAGCCGTAAAGTCGATATTAAATTTCATCCCCGCGCCAAGCGTTAAAACCTTTTTAAAGTCCAAAATCGGCTCGTTCGCGTTGCCGAAATCTTTAATATTTAAATTTTTCGTTACGGTCGTATCGGGGTCAAAGGTTAGTTTATTTGCTCCGCTAACCTCTAAATCTTCTACTTCTAATTTACCGCTTCCAGCCGCTATGCTACGATTAGGAGCCTTATTTTTGCCGTTTACCACAAGCTCTCTTAGCTTTGTAGTCGTGCCGCCTACTTTTAGCATGCTGTCGCTATCCATGACGATTTTATTTTTAAAGCTTACGTCTTTAACTAGCAAATTTCCTTTTTCTACGTTTTGGCGGTATTTTAAGCCGTCGTCATAGGTATTTGATCCGTCAAATTTATCTATATAGTGAGCCAGTTCGCCGCTTAAATTTATAACCGAATTTGCAGCCTTTATTTCGCCGTTTACGTTAGCTTCCTTACCTATCGTAAGCTCTGATGAGTTTAGGTTTATGCCCTCTTTTGCGTTAAATTCTCTTTTGTCCCAATCAGGCTGAGACAGCGTTGACGGACGAGTTAGATCCATATACTCGGGCAAAGTTAGGCCTGCGGCGGCTATTTTATCCTTTACTGCCTGCGTTAAGACGCTAGCATCTGCCGTAGCATGAGCGGTCGGGTGCCCCTGCAATGTCACTTTGGCGTTGTTTAGAGTCAGGCTTCCGTCTATATCAAAACCGCCGTCAAACACAAGCTCTCGTCCTTGTCCATCGTGTTTT
This sequence comes from uncultured Campylobacter sp., assembly GCA_963519525.1. Lineage (GTDB taxonomy): Bacteria > Campylobacterota > Campylobacteria > Campylobacterales > Campylobacteraceae > Campylobacter_A. The sequence continues at coordinate 27,582 of CAUQOI010000011.1, read as the reverse complement.
ATGTCTATATTTTTATCTACACTCGCATGAAATATCGTATCTTTGCCGCTTTCTCCGCTCACGGTAAACGTCGATCTTTGCGTGCCTAGGTTAGTTATTTTGGCAGCGTTTGAGTTGGCCGAAACATTACTAAAGGTTTGATTAAATCCATTTAGATCAAGTTTTCCGCCGCCGTTTCCAAAGAAAATTTTATTATTTAAGTTATCGTCCGCGCCAAGCCTCAACAAGCCCCTGCCGCTCGTTACGTAAATATTTTCAAAAGCGTTTGCCGTCTTTAGCTCTACGATGCCGTCGCCCAGCCTCAGGCCCTTATTGCCGCTAGAATTTACGACTAGGCTTCCTTTGCCGATTTTATGGATACTGGTATCCGAGGCGACGTTTAAATTTAGACTTGCTCCGCTAGCAACGTCAAAGCCTGCAAGTTTTTTAATCTTACCGCTACCGCCGATCGCGACGTCCCCATTTTTGACCACTATTCCGCCGTGCCCTAGATCTAAGTCCGAATTTAGCGTTATGTCGCTTGTAGCGGTTAATATATTGTCTTTGTTTTGCACGAGCTGCGCATCCGTAACACTTGATCCAGCCACGGCGTTTTCATAGTCTTTTTTGTAGTCGTTAAAATCGGTCATCGTTACGATTGAGGCGTTGTTGCTATTATCGGCTACCGTGGATAAAACCCCCACTAAAACCCATTTTTGCGCCACCGTATCGTACACGAAAAATCCAGAACCGCTATCGCCCGGCAAAAGCCTATTTCTAAACCCTCTATCAGAGGTCATAAACATATAAACCCCGGGTCTGTTTATGCTTGAAAAATTAGATTTATAATGTGCCGAATAATTCACGCTTATTTCATTTACGCTTCCGCCCAAAGCCTGGTTAACGATACCTTGACCTTCAAATTCTGTTGCACTTACGACGGTGTTATATCCATCCGACTCCGTCTTTGGTTTTGGCTTTTCTAGCCCAAGCGCTCCGGTGCCCGCCTGATAGGCAAGGACGTTATCGCCTCTAGCCCCGCCGCTATTATTTTTTATATCTTTTATATAGTCTTCTATCTTTTTTGCATTGGCCTCATCTTTGGCTCTATCAGCACCCGAGATATCTAAATTCGGCACATCTAGCGGATCGATTTGTCCCTCCACGATATATTTTGTGGTTCGCATATAGGCTGTATCGGAGTTGTATAGTTTTTCCGTAGAAGTTGCCGTATGCGATGTTAGATATTCGTATTTTGTATTGCCAAACCATCCTCTATTTTCATTAAAATTACTAGCCGCAGCAGCCCCCAACGTATGGTTTGCCGTTACGACGAAATTTCGTCCCAAAGAGGTAAAATTTCCTTTATTATTTCTAGCGCCGCTATTTGGGATTTTATCAAACGTAAATTTGTCGCCGTTTCTTTGCGCAAATTCTAGCGGAGCGTCTTGCGGAGCAAAAACGCCCTTATTTTGCGCAAAATCAAGATAATCCCTATAATAATTCGTTCCTATATCCATAACCTGCGAGTTGGCACAGGTGCACAAAATGCTAGCTAAAACAATCGAAATACCAAATCTATTATTCACAAATAACCTCCAAATTATTTACTTTATTTAAATTTCATAATAATATTATAAATACAATTTAACAAATCTCTAATAAATTTTGATGGCGCATTATATACACTTTTTAATTTTTTTGCAACCCTTAGCAAAATATTCTTTATTTTAAAATCTTTAATTGTAAAATACCTCAAATTTAAGGATTTAAGATGACTGCGCAAAAATTTGAAAAGATAAAACAAACGCTTAAAATTTGGCTCACGGCGATGCTAAAGATCAAGGACAAGCAGCTGTTGCACTACGCATCAAGCCTGAGCTTTCACACGATGCTCTCCATCATCCCAGTGCTGCTCATCTCGCTCTCGCTTTTTACGCAGATGCCAAGCTTTAGCGTCTACTACGCCAAGATCAAGGAATTTATATTCGCCCAGTTACTGCCCTCAAACCAAGACGCGATCTCAAACTACATCGAGACTTTTTTGCAAAACAGCTCGAGCCTTGGCATCCTCGGCCTTGGCGCTATCATCTTTACTTCGATTATGTTTTTTGCCGATTATGAGTACGTCATCAACCGCATCATGCACACGAGTAGCCGCAAATTTTGGAACTCGCTGAGTGCTTATTGGACGCTCATAACGCTGGCTCCCTTGGGGCTTGGGCTTAGTTTTTATCTCTCAAATTTATTTCAAGATATGCTAAACTCCAGCGCCTACACGAAGTGGATAAATTTTCTCAGCATATTCCCGTACCTCATCATCTGGGCGATATTTTGCGTGACGTATCTCATCTCGATAAACCGCCAAATCGCCCTAAAAAACGCGCTTTTTAGCTCGTTTGTGGCCTCGCTCATCTGGTATCTAGGTAAAAATATCTTCGTCTTTTACGCCGCAAATAACAAAACCTACCTCAGCATCTACGGCTCGTTTTCGGTGGTGCTGCTATTTTTCGTGTGGATTTACGTGTCATGGATCATATTTCTTTACGGCGTGAAGCTGTGCGCGTATCTGGAAAAAGCGGGCGAAAGCGACAAAGAAGCTTAGAAAAGCGCGGCAAAGCAGAGTAAATTTAGCAGCACGATAACGGCGGCTAAAATTTTGCTTTTGACGCTCGCTAAACTCAGCACATTATAGAGTAAAAACAGCCAAAACGGCACGCTCAAATTTACCCCCTTTGCGCGCCACGAGAGAAATTCTAGCAAATACTCGTCAAGCGCGCCGCCTGCACCAAATGCGTGCAAAAGCGCGCTAATCGGATAAAATAAGCTAAAAAGCGGCGTGATCGGCAAGACGGTTAGCTGCTGGGCGCTAACGAGCGGGAAAAAGTAAAGCACGGGCAAAATCATCGCCGAAAATACCCAGAAATTTAGCAAGATAGCGTTTGTAAAATTTGAAAATCGTCCGCCAAAGTGCCGCAAGTATAGATAAATATAAAATACGCCGAGACATGAAAAATAAAATCCGACGCTAAAAAGCAGACTAGGCATCATCGCCACGGCGGCGCAAATCACCGTAAAAAGAAGCTCAAAGCTCACTATGCGCACGTTTCTAGCGAGTAAAAACAGCGCCAGCACACTCATCAAAAACGCCCGCAAAAATGACGGCACGAAGCCGATCAGCGCGAGATAGCAAAACAAAACCGCAAAGATCGCGGCCGAGAGGTCAAATTTGGTGTTTCGATACGGAAAGTATCGCGCCTGAAAATAGCGGTAAATCGGGCGCAAAATAAAATATAACGCCCCAAAAATCAATCCCAAATGATAACCGGAAATCGCGATGAGGTGCGCTACGCCGTAGAAATTTACGTCTTGCCGCAATTCCTTGCCCACGGGCGCGGCCAGAAACAGCGCGGTAAAAAGCTCAGTCATTTTTTCGCTTTCGTGCTGCGCGGCTATAAAATCATAAATTTGATCTCGCAACGACTCAGAGCTCGCCGCGTAGCGAAGCTCTGTTATACCGTAGCTTGGCATAAAAAACGAGCCACTTAGATACTCTTTAAATTTGACGTTTTTGTTTTCGGCGCCGATTAAAATTTGCTCGTTCGCTCCCGCGTCAAAGTCCGCCCGCGTCGTCGTATAAAAGCTAAAATCATTCGTTTTTAGCTTTAAAACGCAGTAAATTTTGCCTTTTTCGTTCGTTTTTTCGTATTTTTGTAAAATTTTAGCTTGTAAGATGACGCCGTTTTGGGCTTTAAATTCGCGAAATTTATAGTAGCTAAAGCCCAAATTTAGCGCAAAAACGAGCGCGCAAGCAAGGCAAAATATATAAACCTCTCGCGCGTTTTCAAAGATAGATTTACGTTGCGGCTTTTGCAAATTTTGGCTTTAGACTTCGCATTTTAGGCGTTTGGGTTAAACTCCGCCACGTGCGCGGCGCCAAAACTCTTATCGACAAAGCGCGTAAATTCCTTCTGAAATATTACTTCGACCGTGCCGACCGGGCCGTTTCGGTTCTTGCCCACGATGATTTCGGCGTCCTCTTCGATCTTGTTAGGGACAAATTTACGCACGTATTCCTTGCCCTCGGCGTGCGCCTTTTTCTCGGCCTCTTTCTCCTCCTGCTCGCGGTAAACCTCGTCGCGGTAGACGAAAAGTATCATATCGGCGTCCTGCTCGATGGCGCCTGATTCGCGCAGGTCGCTTAGCATCGGGCGTTTGTTGGCGCGGGACTCTAGGCTGCGGTTTAGCTGGCTAAGCGCGATGATAGGCATATCTAGCTCGCGCGCAAGTAGCTTTAGTCCGCGCGAGATTTCGGCGATCTGTAGGTGGCGATCGGAAAAATTTGACGTCGCCATCATGAGGCCGATATAGTCGATGACGCACAGCGTGATCTCGGGGTGGGCGGACTTGAGCTTGCGCATCTGCGTGCGGATCTGGTGGATATTTACGTAGCCGCTATCGTAGACGAAAAGCTTGCGGCTAGCCATATCGTCGCATGCGTCGCTTAGGCGCGACCACTCCTCGTCGTCCATTTTGGCGGTCATTATGTTTTGTAGAGGGATCGAGGTTTTGGCGCTTAGCATACGCAACATAATCTGCTCGGCGGGCATCTCAAGCGAGAAAAACACGACTCCGCCGCCGCGCATCAGCACGTGGTTCATCAAATTTAGGCAGATCGTCGTTTTTCCCATGCCAGGGCGCGCCGCGATGATGATGAGATCGCCGTGTTTAAAGCCCTTGGTCATCTCGTTTAGCTGGCGAAATCCCGTGTCGATGCCCACGATATCCTTATCTTCGAGTAGCTTTTGCTTTTCTAGGTGTGCGATGACGTCTGCGATGATGACGGGAGCGTCCTTTACGACGCCCGCGCTCTGCCCGTCCACTAGCGAATAAAAACTCTGACTCAGCTCGTCCACCATATCGCGGCTGGGCTTATCCTCGCTCACTTTGCTAGGTATCTGGTGCGCGATTTTGACGAGGCTTCGTTTGATCGATTTTTCTTTGATCTCGGCGGCGTATTTTTTGACGTCTAGGATCGAGTTTGTGCCGATGATCTCGCTCATCACGTTCTCGTCAAATTTACTTCCTAGCTTGGTTTTTAAAAACCCCGTTTCTACGGGCAAATTTTCATTCAAGCACTTTACCATCGCGTCGTAAACGTCGCCGTGAGCGCGCAGATAAAAGTCAAACGGGCTTATGATATCGAAAATCTCGCTTAGATTGTCCGCGCTATAGATGATGGACGCAAGGATCGCGCGCTCCATATCAAGGTCGTAGAGATTGTGCATATCGATGTTTTCTTTTGCCATTTTCGTGTCCTTTTGTCTTGTTAAATTTGCCTGCGTTTGGGCGGATTTTGTAAAATTTGGGTTCAATTTTGACGCTTGCTCGTAAATTTGCTTTAGCTTTGAGCGGTCAAATTTGAGTTAGCGCCGTAAAGAGCGCAGTTTCGCAGGCTCGCACCTATAAAATAGATTCAAATTTGACGATCAAATTTAAACCCGAGCCGGAAGCCAAATTTATCGGCTCAAATTTGACCGAGCCGAGCCGAGCGCCGCCAAATCTCAAATTTGACGCTCAAAATTTACGCCCGCGACTTTATCTCGTCGTCGATTTCTAGTAAAAATCTATCGACTAGCTCGCTCTCGGGTAGCCTTGCGACCACCTCGCCTTTGCGCATTATCATGCCGTTACCTTTGCCGAATGCTATCGCCACGTCCGCACCCTTAGCCTCGCCGATCGCATTTACGACGCAGCCCATCACCGAGACGTTTAGCGGCTCTTTGATGTGTTTGGTTTTTTCCTCGACGAGCTTCACCGCAGCCATCAGATCAGCCTGCAAACGCCCGCAGGTCGGGCACGAGATGATGTTTAGCCCCTCTTTTTGGCGGCCGCTGTCTTTTAGGATCGCTTTTGCGACCTTGATCTCTTCTTCTAGCTCGCCCGTGATGCTAACTCGCATCGTGTCGCCGATGCCCTCCAGTAGCAGTCCGCCTAGCGCAATCGCTGATTTTATCGTCGCATGAAAGCTAGTGCCGGCCTCCGTCACGCCAAGGTGAAACGGATACGCCACAAGCGGCCGAAGCGCGCGGTAAGCGGCCATCGTGCGCTCGACGTCGCTTGATTTTAGCGAGATTTTGATATCGGTAAAGTCAAAATCCTCGAGCAAATTTATGTTATAAAGCGCGCTTTGTACCATTGCTTCGACCGTGCGACCGTATTTGTCCTCAAACTGCTTTTCTAGCGAGCCCGAGTTTACGCCGATGCGGATAGGCAGATTTCGCTGCTTGCACGCGTCCACGACGGCTTTGATGTTCTTTTTGGAGCCGATGTTGCCCGGATTTATGCGGATAGCATCGACGAACTCGCTAACGATCACGGCGTAGTTGTGATTAAAGTGAATGTCGGCGACGACGGGCAGAGGGCTAGCCTTTACTACCTCGCGCAGCGCGGAGGTGTCCTCTTTGTCAAACACGGCGCAGCGAACGATATCGCAGCCGGCAAAATAAAGCCGCTGTATCTGTTCTAGCGTGCCTTTTACGTCTTTGGTCTTGCTAAACGTCATCGACTGCACCGATATGGGCGCGTCTCCGCCTATTTTTACGTCCCTGATTTTGATCTGTTTTGTGGGGTATCTTTGCAAATTTAGCCTTTAAATTTTATTGTGCGATTATATAAAATCTTGGCTTTTAAATAAATTTACCGCTCCAAAACCTACTCGCCCAAAACCTCGCGCCTATACTCCCGCGTATCTATAAATTTAGCCCTCAGGCTTTTTTGATTTTCTATGTGCGCGTCTATGTTTTTGCTAGTTATCTCTACGCCGAGCCCCGCATACTTGCCCTGTCCTAACAAAAACTCCAGCATCATATCGCCGAGCTTTGCGTTATAGTGGCTAGCCTCCCAGTAGTACGGCGAGGCCAAATTTCTACTTCACTACGCTCGTAGCTGCTAGCAGAAGATTTTTGAGCGTAGGCTAGGCAAGTAGCCTGCCGAGCTTGAAAATCAAATTTAAACGAAACATAAGTAGAAAAAGAGGGACCGCTAGGTGTTTAGATCAGGATAATCCCACGCATTATACTCATCGCTTAGACTATCATTCTCCGCGCCCTTGCAGCACAGCCACTCTAGCCCGCCGCGCCTTTCCATCACGACCTCCTCATCAAGGCCTGCGCTCTTAGTGCCGTTTACTCGGGCATTGACGCACGCCCAGTGGTAACGGTAGACGAGGTCAAGCGCCTGCAGGATTTCATCCGTACCCCGCATTTTCACGCGCTCCGAAAAATCACCGCCAAAGGTCTTCATTACAAAATTGCAATCGCAGATATCCTTTGGGAAGTCCAGCTCTTTTACTAGCCCCATGGCCCACATCAGCGCCCACAGCGACTCGTATTTCCAGCCCATATTTACAGCTTCGTCGTAGCTTGCCTCGCCATCTATGACGCGGCGCTCCATGCGCGTTAGCTTGTCTATGCACCCGAAGCGGTTATCGAGAAAGTCCTTCGTGCCCTGCTTATCTTCGTCCGTTAGCTCGCCGTTATCTCTGATCGTGCAAGCGCACATTATCGCGGCAAACGAGCAAATAGAACGGGCGATAGCCTCGTCCTTTTCGCGCGGCGCGACCTCGCCCGTCTCGTATCGTAGCGGCAAATGGTCTATAAAAGGCACGCCCTGCGATTTTAAAAATTCGATGCTTATATCCTTGCGCTCCTGCGCGGTCTTGCCGATTTTTGCGGCGCTTGCGCTTCTTTTTCGCGCACTATCAGCTCCTTTTTTAAAAAAGTCAAAAATACCCACGCCTTCTCCTTTAAATTTGCATAAATTTACGCTGGTATTTTAGTGCAAAAATGCCCAATTTTCTCTTACGGCTACACCTGACTCGCTAAATTTGACAAGCTAAAAAGTGGAGGCAAATTTAAAATCAGCACTCGTCAATCCACAGAATGTAGAAAATAAAATTTAGCGATTTTTTCAGAGTTCCGCTAGTTCGGTATTTAGTGCAAAAAGTCGATTTTAAAATTAGTATTTAGTCTGGGATAGAAAAAGAAGATAAATTTACGGCAAGACCGTAAATTTAGGGATAAAAAACGGCCGCGAGCGGAAAGATGCCTACATTTAGGCCTACCGCTCGCTAAAATCCGCAATTTTATTTACCTGCGCAGCTTTTGCAGCACTCCAAAAGCCTGCGCGCCGCATTTGAGGCTACGATTAGTCCTGCAGCAGACATTATTATATCTTTTAGCACCAGTCGTCCAGCACCCGATAGATACGGGAAGCCGTGATTAGGGCTTTCAGTGATGCCGAGCGCCGGATTGCCTAGATTTGGCACCCAAGTCTCAGGCGTCGTTATCAAAAAGCTAAGCGTTACGATAGACATGCCAAACGTCAGTAGCCCGCCGATAAGCCCTAGTTTAGGGAACCAGATGCCAAGCAACACGAGCGTACCGATAGTGCAGATCATCGCGCCGATCAGGTACGAAACAGCGTAAGTACCGTTTTCTTTATGCCACTCGATGTTTTTAGGCACGACCAAGCCTTCCGGGTTTTTGTGTAGGTTGTACTCGGCGACCATTTTGCCCTTGCCGTTATCTACGATATCTTTTTTGCTATACATGTAGCTAAAAAACGGGCTGTTGGTTACAAACGGCACGATGCCGTCGGCCTCGTATTGCACGACTTTGAGTCCGCCTATCCACGCCATCACGATGAAAATCGCGACGCTAACGTAGTTTACGAAATATTTTTGCGAGCCTGCTAGGGCTTGTAAAAATTTTTGCATTAAGTTCCTTTAGGGTGATTTTTATAATTTTAATTAGACTGTATATTTAAGGCTAGATAAAATTATAACGGGATTATATATAAATCATATAAAATTCTGCTTAAAAAGATAAGCATTATCATAAATGAAAATTTTAATTACATTTTAGTTTTGGATTAAGCAAGATTTTAAATTTACAGTTTGTAAAATACGGTAAAAAATTAATGTGCTATTTGATCGCATAGCATCTCTATCTGCAAACGATAAAAATAAAAGAGCAAGCAAATACATCTTTTACGCATTTTACGCATAGTAAAAGCATGGATGACCCAAAGAACTAAAATATGCGTAAACACTAAAGCGCGCAAGGTTGGACTAAAAATCACTCCTATAAAGATCGCAAGTATTTAATTAACCGTAAATTTAAGAGACTCGATTTAAATTAACCAACCTACGTTCGTCAAATTTAAGATTTTATAAACGTCGTAAAAATCAAAGCGACTAAATTTGTATCAAAAAAAAGCTCAACTTGCCGTACGGCAAATTTATCGCAACTTAAATTTCAGGATCAAGCCGAATGCAAAATTTGATTTTACGAACTTTGCAAGATATTTACAGCAACGTATCTAAGCAGCCATAAATAAAAATTAGACAAAAGCAAAATTTACGAGAAATTTATCGGATCCATATCGACGTCAAAGCCGTGCGCGGCGCATATGCGAGCGGCTTTTATGAGCGGAGAGTGCGAGGTGCAGCGCAGCAAAATCTCAAAACGGTATTTTCCGCCCAGTATTTCGATCGCGCACTTGCCGTGTCCGACGACCTCTAGCGAAGATTCGGCCATGCGCAAATTTTCAAGCTCGGCTACGCAAATTTCAAGCCTTTGCTTTGCCGCCTGCTCGCTTTTTTCAGAGACGACAACCCGCAAAAGTCTAGCAAACGGCGGATATATCGGCTCTCTAGCAAGAATCTCCTCGGCCAAAAACGCGTCGTAATCCGCGATAAAATTTTCAAAAAACTCCCGCTGCCTACTCTGCACGACCACGCGCCCCTCGCCCGAGCGCCCTGCCCTGCCCGCCACCTGCATCGCCAGCGCCAACGTCCGCTCGCGAGCGCGAAAATCCGGGAAATTTAGCAGCTCGTCGACGCCCATAATGACGGCGAGATCCACGTTGTGGTAGTCGTGTCCTTTGCTTAGCATCTGCGTGCCGACAAGAGCGTCTATCTCGCCAGCGTTAAAGGCTTTTAGCGTCTTTTCGAGCTTGTTTTGCGTCGTGATCTCGTCGCGGTCGAATTTCTCGATCCTAGCTGCAGGAAATGCCGAGCGCAAGGCCTCCGTCAGCTCGTCGGTGCCGATTTTTTTCGCTTCGATCATCTCGCTGCCACACTTATCGCACGAGCATGTAGCAGACGCCGTAAAGCCGCAGTACTGGCACTTCAGCAGATTTCGCTTTTTATAAAAGCTCATTCCGACGCTACAAAACGGGCACTTTATCGTGCTACCGCACTCGCGGCACGACAGATAGCGGAAGTTTGCGCGCGTCGGCAGAAATACGACCGCCTGCTTGCCGCCCGCAAAACTCGCCGTAAGCTCGCCCAGTATCGCGTCACTAAGCCCCGTCTCGCTCTCATCGTAGATAAATTTTTTCTCGCTTTTAAAAAACGTTCCTCTGAGCCTAAAATGCGGCTGCTTTTTGAAGCTCACGACGCTAGGAGTCGCGGAGCCAAGTACGACTTTCACGTCAAATTTGCTTGCCAAAAATAGAGCTAGATCGCGGGCGTTATAGTGCGGATTTTGCGCGGATTTGTAGCTGTCATCGTGCTCCTCGTCGACGATAATAAGCCCAAGCTCGGTAAACGGCAAAAACAGCGCCGAGCGCGCGCCTGCGATCAAATTTATCTCGCGACTCTGAAACTTTTGCAGGATCTCGCCGCGCTTTTTCGGAGTTATTTTAGAATGCCAAACGCCAAATTTTTCGCCAAAATAGCTCTTTAGCCGCTTCGTCATCTGCGGCGTTAGCGAGATTTCCGGCATCAAAAGCAAAACCTGTTTGCCCGCAAGTAGATACTCGCGGATAAGCGAAAAATAAATCTCGCTTTTACCGCTTCCCGTATCGCCGAAAATCAAACTCGTTTTATGGTTTTTTGCAAAATTTAGCGCTTCTTGTTGATCTTGGTTTAGGTTTGGGATTTTTGGAAAAAACTCCGTCGTAGCTGATTGATCGGTGCTTATTTTGGGCGAATGTTCAGGATTATTAAAATTTAGTTTGGTAGCAACATTTTCATTTAATTTCAATTTTTTTTGCAAGCTATCATTATTTAAATTTTGTGGCAAATTTGGCTGCGATGTTTCGTTTGATTCCGTAGTCAAATTTAACTCTTTGCTATCGTCAAATTTTGCATTTGTCTCGTTTTTATCGCTCAAAATTTGCGCTTGCGTTAAATTTGACACTTCGATCTCTAGCGGAGTAAAAAGTCCGGCCGCGATAGATAAATTTACGACGTAATAGTGCGAGATAAATTTTAAAAGCGAGATTTGCATAGGCATAAGCGCAGCGGGTAAAATTCCCAAAATTTCAAGCGTTTTAAAATTTGGCTCTGCCACTCCTTGCAAGACGTAGCCGATAGTTTTTTTATTTTTTATATTGATTAAGACTTGTGTAAAATTTGGGATTTTAAAATTTGAATGATAGGTAAGCGGCTTAAGATTTAAGCCGCTAGGTAGTATTTGATAGTAGAGCATTACTCCGTCAATTGTTTGCAGAGTTTGTTATTATTACTTGGGCAAGTAAAAGTACCGTTGTTTATATCGTATGTGAAAGTGGCTGAAGTACCCTTATAATTAAAGCTATATGTATTGCCCGATCTTGACCACCCTTGCTCACTGTTTGCCTTTATGCCATCCCTCAGCACATTATCGAACAAAAGCTCACTAGAGCTGCTTAGCGCTGGATAAGTAAAATTACCTGTCAGCATATTTGCATTATATGCATTTACGATCCCACTTCGTATAGAAGCCAGATCCGCTCTTGCTTTTGCTATCACAGCATCATCTCTAGTAGCAAATAGTCTAGGGGCAGCTATACCTGCTAAAATACCTAAAATGACTATAACAAAAACCAATTCAAGCATTGTAAAACCGCGCTTCATTATCATTCCTTGTAATTTTGTATTATTTTATCGCATACAAACTTATAAATAATCCACAACTAAGGATTAAATTTAATATTTGAACCGCCAAATACATGGATCTTATTCAGCTTTTCCACAGACTCAACCTGATTAAAGGCTACGCATATAGCATCATTGCTGGTGCCGATATTCGAAACAGTAACCCTATCGTCAGATACTGATATTTTAGAACAACCCCTGTCTTTAACGCTCAAAAAAACATCGGTATTTATAGAGGTAGTGTCATTGATCTTAGAACCTGTATTATCCAACAACAACTTCACGCTGGTAATATTCTTCCACTTCGTATCGGGCCTAAACTCTCCCACGCTAGTATAGTACATTGACAAATCCATAACAAGAACCGCAAGATCTGACGCCCCTTTTGCAATCTCAGCATCATCCCTCGTGGCAGCTAGCTTCGGAATAGCCATTGCCGCTAAAATACCCAAAATAATAATAACAAAAATAAGCTCAACCATAGTAAATGCATGTTTCAACTTATTTCCTTTAAATTGAGCAGAATTTAAAAAAGCCCGTATCCACCAAAGGGCGGACTTGGGCTTTATATTGTGTAAAATATAAAACTAAAAGATTAGTTAAATTTTACGCTTCTTCCGCCAACTTGGTAAGTTTTTGCAGCTGGAGTATCGCCAAATACATTTTTCATAGCAGGTATCTCAAATAGTTTTGCGCATTTACCTGCATTATCAGGTGTAGCAGTAATAGTTCCATCAGTATCGTTAAACACAACTGTAACGCAAGTTTTATCAATAAGTTTTACTGTTCCATCTGTTGTTGTTTGTGTCATATCAGCCCAGTTCGTTGAAAAGCTACCCTGAGAAGTATAGTACGCTGTAAGATCAGAAATAAGCGTAGAATAGTTTGTAGCAGCTTTTGAAATCTCTGCGTCATCTCTAGTTGCAGTTAGTCTTGGGATAGCAACAGCAGCCAAAATACCTAGAATAACGATCACGAAGATCAACTCAATCATTGTAAAACCTTTTCTCATATGAGACTCCTTGTATGAATTCTACATACACTTATGTAGTTAAACGGAATTATACGACTTTTAACTTAAAAAAAAATAAAATAGCAATAAATTTATAAGGAGCGTGTAAAAACGAAACGAAAGTGCAAATTTTAGCCGATCTCTTTGCTGAGTTTTTGGGCCAGTGAGCGCAGTTCGCGCTCCTGCTGATAGTTTTCATAACATTTTTGCACAAAGGCGCTTAGCAGTTCTTTTACGTCAAGATATCTTTTACCGTTCGTAAAAGTATCCCACTCGCGCTCAAAGCTTTGCGCAAATTCGTCTTCAAGGCTGATAGTATAAGAAGTAGAGGCGATTTTGACCGTTATTTTTCTCATAGCTTATTTATTTTCCCAGTACCGCTTCGATCTTGCGGATGACGTCGTCGCTCTCGGTGTTTTTAGCTCTTAGATCTTCTTCTAGGCGCGCGATTTGATTACTCTTGGCTTCGTTTTGTGCCTTCACGCTTACTAGCTCGTTGCGTAGAGACTCGTTTTCTTCGCAAACTTCGTTATATCTAGCTAGTAGGTCGTTTACTCTATCGGTTAAAGTATTTAGCACTTTATCGTCGTCAAACATTATTTTTCCTTAGTTTTGGTATAATTTTACGTAATTGTAACAAAAAAAGCTGATTTTTAAGGTAAAAAATGAAAAATTTTGAAATTTCGTCCAAATTTAGCCCGAGTGAGGATCAGGCCCGCGCAGCCCAAAATATCGTAGCCTCCGTAAGATCGGGTAACAAATACCAAACGCTTCTAGGCGTCACGGGCTCGGGCAAGACCTTTACGATGGCAAACGTGATAAAAGAGCTAAATATGCCGACTCTAATCATGACGCACAATAAATCCCTCGCCGCGCAGCTTTATAGCGAATTTAAGGGCTTTTTCCCTAAAAATCACGTGGAATATTTTATCAGCTACTACGACTACTATCAGCCCGAGGCCTACATCCCGCGCCAAGACCTTTTTATCGAAAAAGACAGCTCCGTAAACGAAGAACTCGAGCGTCTGCGCCTATCTGCGACGGCTAGTTTGCTTAGCTTTGACGACGTCGTGTGCGTAGCGTCGGTGTCGGCCAACTACGGCTTAGGCAATCCTAGCGAATACCAAGGCATGGTCGCATACCTAAACGTCGGCGATAAAATCAACCAGCGCGCGCTACTGCAAAAGCTAGTGGATATGGGATACAAGCGCAACGACGTTTATTTCGACCGCGGCGACTTTCGCGTAAACGGCGACGTGGTGGACGTATATCCCGCATATTTTAACGACGAGGCATTTAGGATCGAGTTTTTCGGCGACGAGATCGAGACGATGTATAGCCTGGACGTGCTGGAAAACAAAAAAAGACACGACCTAAAAAAATTCATCCTCTACCCGACCAGCCAGTTTATCGTGGGCGAAAACCGCCTAAAAATTGCCATCAAACAGATCGAAGAGGAGCTGGCGGAGCGGCTAAAGGAATTTAACGAACAAGGCAAGCTCGTCGAAGCCCAGCGCCTAAAACAGCGAGTTGAATTTGACCTAGAGATGATGAGCAGCACGGGCATGTGCAAGGGCATCGAAAACTACGCGCGCCACCTAACCGGGCAAAAGGCGGGAGAGACGCCGTACTCGATGTTTGATTATTTCGAGCTTGGCGGCAAGGACTACCTAGTCATCGTAGACGAAAGCCACGTGAGCCTGCCGCAGTTTCGCGGTATGTACGCAGGCGACCGCAGCCGCAAAGAGGTGCTGGTGGAGTACGGCTTTCGCCTACCGTCCGCGCTCGATAATCGTCCGCTTAAATTTGACGAGTTTATAAACAAACGCGCTAAATTTCTTTTCGTATCGGCGACCCCGAACGAATACGAGATAAATTTGAGCCGCGGCCACGTCTACGAGCAAATTTTACGCCCGACCGGGCTGCTTGATCCCTTAATCGAGATAAAAGACAGCGAAAATCAGGTGGAAATTTTATTTGACGAGGCAAAAAAAACCATCGAGAGAAACGAGCGCGTGCTAATCACCGTGCTCACTAAAAAGATGGCCGAGGAGCTCAGCCGCTACTACACCGAGCTTGGCATCAAGGTCAAATACATGCACTCAGACATCGACGCCGTCGAGCGAAACGAGATCATCCGCGGGCTAAGAGGGGGCGAGTTTGATATGCTCATCGGCATAAATTTGCTCAGAGAGGGACTTGACCTGCCCGAGGTTAGCCTCATAGCCATCATGGACGCCGATAAGGAGGGCTTTTTGCGCTCGACGACGAGCCTGATCCAAACGATGGGGCGCGCGGCTAGAAACGTAAACGGCCGAGTGCTGATGTTTGCTAAAAAGATCACCAAATCCATGCAAGAAGCGATGGATACGACGCTAGCTCGCCGCAAGATGCAGGACGAATACAACCGCGCACACGGCATCACACCGCGCTCGGCCAGCCGAAATATCGAGGAGAGCCTGCACGTCGAGGACGGCACGGAGATCTTAAGAAAAGGCGCAAATCTGGAAAAAATGCCTGCCGCCGAGCGAGCCAGTATCATAAAAGAGCTAAGAAAGCAGATGCTGGAAGCTGCCGAGCAGCTGGAGTTTGAGAAGGCGGCGGCGCTAAGAGACGAGATCGCCAAGATACGTAAACTATAAAAGCGTTGTCTTTTGCGTATCTTTAAATGAGTTTGCTAAAATTTTGCTCGGCGGACCACCTTGTCCAGCCTACGCAAAATTTTATCTACACAACATTTAAATCTATTGCAAAATACTTCCGCCTTATCGTTTTGCGTTCAAATTTTTGGGTCCAATTTGGCTAAATTTGTAAATTTGGCTTAAAATTTTACTCACCGAGACCCGAGTCTTGAAAATGCCAAATTTTAAAAATGACACAAAATTTATTTAGCCAATTTTTACTAAAATATGACATATTTGTAAAAAGCAAAATTTTAATCAAAAGAGGAGCATACAAAATGTTAAAAGAGGAGATTAAAATTACGGAACGATATTTTTATTCCATCTTTGATATAAAAGGCGGCCTAATAAAAACGTTAGCAGAGTGTACGCTTGACGGCAAGTACTATGGCTCTGCAGTCAGAATCACAACAAGAAATTTATATCAAAATCTAAACAAAAAAACAAATTTTGTAAACGATATAGAAACGGAAATTATTTTTAGGATACCTTGCTCAAGCGACAAAGATGCAGGTATCCTAGCGGCGCATGTCAGAGAGATGTTTTCGAATGGTAAAATTTTGCGCCTAAGTTGTGATTTTATAGATAATGAAATAGTTAACATTAAAGAAAGCTACGATGAAATCTTAGCCCAATAGCCTCACCCGCCGTCCTCGATATTTTCCTGCATAAAAACCCGCATGCTCGGAAACTCGAGCGCGCAAAGACGGCCAAAATCTTGCTTATAAACGCAGCCCGTGTCGATGTTTGCACTAAAATTCGTGATGTCAGGCTCAGCGATCGGCGTATGTCCGTAGACGTTAAAGACGCCTTCGTTTTGGCTAAAATCGCCTCTGCCGCAAAGTACATGCTGCCTAAACTCCGCCGCACTATCGCCGTGCGAGTTGCGTAGCGCCCACATCCGCCCAATCGCCGAATGCGACGCGACGAGCCGCCTGCCTTGTGCGTTTTTAAACTCGGCAAACTCCAAGTAAAGCGGTAAATTTGATAAAAACTCTATATGCGCGAGCTTTTGTGCGCGGCTAGCTTTGGCATAGGAGGCGAAAGTTTGCGCGCCGCCGTTTAGGTAAAACCAGCGCGGGTCGCTAGGCGTCTCGCCGCGTAAAAATGCGTCTTTGTGTTGCAAAAGACGGTACTCGTGATTACCCATCACAGCCGCGTAACCGCATCGCATCGCTAGCTGCACGACCTCAAAACTCCCCTCGCCGCGGTCTGTCAGATCGCCGACGAAGCAAATTTTAGAATCAGCACCGCGCGGCAAGCGATCTATCAGGGCGCAAAGGGTTTTATAACAGCCGTGAACGTCGCCAATGAGATAAATTTGGTCGTTCATCTTTTCCTTTTCTTGTAAATTTACTTA
Organism: uncultured Campylobacter sp.; assembly: GCA_963519525.1. GTDB lineage: Bacteria > Campylobacterota > Campylobacteria > Campylobacterales > Campylobacteraceae > Campylobacter_A. The sequence goes on along the minus strand of CAUQOI010000011.1, from coordinate 10,621 downwards.
AATTTTAGCAAAGTTTAGCCAACGGGGCATAAAAACAGCGTACCAAAACTACATAAATTTAGTCGTCAAATTTAAACGCCCTCACTCGCCGATTACTAGTATTACGCCAAGCGCTATCATCGTAACACCGACGAAAAACTCCAAAATTTTCCATGCGGCAGGCTTTTGAAACAGCGGCGCCAAAAATCTAGCACCGTATCCGAGCGAAAAGAAAAACGCAAACGACGCGCACATCGCACCCATGCCAAAGAGTCCCGCACGCTCGCTAAATTTCGTAGAAACTGAGCCCAAAAGTACGACCGTATCAAGGTATACGTGCGGGTTTAGCCACGTAAAAGCTAGCGTGAGAAGCGCCGTTTTAGCCGCACTGTGCGCCTCCTCACCGCCGGCTTCTAGAGCATGCGAGGCGCTAAACGCGCTATAAAGGCTACGAATCCCGTAAATACTCAAAAATACAAATCCGCCCCAAAGCGCGGCCGTTTTGATGATAGGATAGCGCTCAACCACGTAGCCAAACCCCGACACTCCCGCAAAAATCAGCGCGGCGTCGCTAAGCGCGCAGATAGCGCAAACTAGAAAAACATGCTGTTTTTTGATGCCTTGTTTTAGCACGAAGGCATTTTGCGCTCCGATGGCTAAAATCAGCGATAGTCCGAGCGAAAATCCAGAGAAAAAGGCATTAAAAGAAATCATTTTATCACTTATATTTTGTTTTTTAAATTTTGACCGAAATGCGTGCGACAAAAAGCTCGGCGAAGTAAAATTTGCCGCACGCGTAGATTTTTTGCAAATTTGCTCGTCAAATTTAGCAGTTTAAAGATGCGGGTCTGGGCGGGTAAAATTTGAAGCTAAATTTATAAATTTGAACGTAAAACGATAAGGCGAAGTATTTTTCTACTTCGCTACGCTCGTAGCTTTTCAATAGGTTCTAGACGAGGCGCTTTAAATTTGGCGACGGGAGTTACCTTGTCGGTAATGACCCAGCCAAATTTAAAAGCCTCTGCTTGCAGTTGCGACCGCAAGGGAAGCAAAGCGAAGTATAGGGCAAAAAGACAAGCTGCTTAACTTTCTTTCAAAAGTTTTGCCACCATCTGCTCGCTCTTCCCCTTATCGGTATCCTTTTTCGTCGCCTTATATATCCCGCTCACGTACTCCTCGAGCACCTCTTGCGAGTTTATGCGCGCGTCGCCCTCTTTCGGTCTTACCTTGGCGTATTCGCCGCTGTTTTGCAGCTCAAAGGCTAGCTCGTTATCGCTAAGCTGCAAGCGCAAAAACTCAAGCAAGCGCTCTTGCAAATTTTTATCGATTATCGGTGTCATGAGTTCTAGGCGGCGCTCAAGATTTCGCGGCATCCAGTCGGCGGAAGCGATGTAAATTTGAGGGTCGGCGTGCCTGAAATAAAATATCCTCGCGTGCTCAAGGTATTTGCCGATGAGCGATCTCACGCGGATATTTTCGCTAAGGCCTTTCACGCCCGGGCGCACGCAGCAGATGCCGCGCACGATGAGATCGATCTTTACGCCTGCGCTACTTGCCTTTACCAGCGCGTCTATGATGTCGCTATCAACCAGCGCGTTCATCTTGGCCACGATCCTGCCCTGCTCGCCGTGCGCGGTCTCGGTCTTTATCATCTCTAGCACGCGCTCTTTTATCTGCATCGGCGACATAGAGAGCGTCTGCAAGCGGCGGTTTTTAGAAAAACCCGAAAGTATATGAAAAAACGTCGTCGTATCGCTGGCAAACTCCGCCCTGCTCGTAAAATAGCTCACGTCAGTGTAAATTTTCGCCGAGCCGCCGTTGTAGTTGCCGGTGGATAGATGCATGTAAAATTTGAGCTTGCCGCCCTCTTGACGGATGACTTGGCTCACTTTTGCGTGCACCTTAAAGCCCGTGATGCCGTATATCACGTGCGCGCCGGCATCCTCTAGCGCCTTTGCCCAGTGCAAGTTGTTTTCCTCGTCAAACCTCGCCTTTAGCTCAACCAGCACGGTTACCTGCTTGCCGTCGTTTGCGGCGTCGATGAGAGCCTGGATGATAGGCGAGCTTTTATCGACGCGGTAGAGCGTCATGCGGATCGAAATCACGCGCGGATCCTTGCTCGCCTCCCTGATAAACTGAACGACGGGATCAAAACTCTCGTAGGGATGCACGACTAGCACATCTTCTTTATCGATGACGTCAAACATCGAGAGATGAGTGCTAAAAGGCGGCAATGTCTTTGGCGCGTACGGCGGTAGGCAAAGGTGCGAGAATTCTTTATTTCCCACGATTTGCCAGAGCGAATTTAGCGTGAGCGGGACGGTGTACTCGTAGATGTCTTTGTAAAAAATCTTCATATGCGAGTTTAGGAACTCGACTATCTCGGCTTCTGCGTCCTTTTGTATCTGCATGCGGACAAAGGCGCCCTTGCGGCGTAGCTTGAGCCCCTGTTCGAGGATCATCATAAAGTCGTCCGCTTCTTCTTCCTCGATGACGATGTCGGCGTTTCTCGTGACTCTAAACGCAGCCGAGCTAAGCAGCTTGTAACCAGGGAAAATTTCCTCCGCGTGGCGGTGTACGATCGTTTCTATCGGCACATAGACGTTGTCGGCTGCCTGATAAAATCTCGGCAAAACGCGCGAGATACGTATCATGCCAAATTTTATGATCTCGGGACTATCCGCGTCGGCAAGCTTGACGGCTAGGCTAAAGCTAAGGTTGTTTAGATGAGGGTACGGATGCGTGGCATCAACCGCGATAGGCACGATGACGGGCAGGATGTTTGAGAAAAAATACTCGTCACATTTGGCGCGAAGCTCAGGCGAGATTTCGTCGTAATTTTTCATAAAAAGCCCGTTTTGCGCGAGCTCTTTTAGCGCGTCTTTATAGTGCTTTTCCACGAGCGCGAGTTCGTCTTTGATGTATTTTCTGATCTCTCTTAACTGCTCGAGCGGACTCATGCCGTCGCTACCGCTAGCTGCGACCCCTGCGGCAAAAAGTTGCTTGAGTCCCGCGATGCGGATCATGTAAAATTCATCCAAATTCGTCATGTAAATCGCGATAAACTTTAGCTTTTCAAGCGGCGGTAACGCCTTTTCGCACTGGGCTAAAACGCGCGAGTTAAAGCGCAACCAGCTAAGCTCGCGGTTGATAAAAACACTCTTTGTCTCATCCATTTTCCATCCTTTTTAAACTTTCATAAATTTTAGCGAATTTTCTCTTAAATCACGGCCTTTCCGAAAAGCCGTGAGTTTGTGTTATAATAAACGAAAAACAAATTAAGCTTCGGCAAAAATAGGCAAGGAAAAAAGATGGATTATATTTGGGCGGTTATTATTTTATGCGTTGGAATGGCGGTTTTTTGGATACTCAAAAAGATTTCGATGTAGCCGCGTTGTAAATTTGAAAACAAATTTATACTTTGACGTCAAATTTGGTATTTTTGGAGCAATTTTACATTCTAATTTTGAATTAAATTCGGCGCGATTTGCAACTAATCAAAGATAAAAATTTGAGAGGATTTGAGGCAGAAAAACGGCGGCACAAATCGTCCGCCGCTATTAAATTAAAGATTATTTTCTTTTTTATACTCAGCCAAAAAGGCGTAAATTTCGTCTTTTAGTCTGAGTTTTTCGCGTTTTAGAGCATCCACTTCCGCATCGTTATAGACGTTGTCTTTTTGCATCTCGGCGATCTTTTCGTCTAGGTCGTTGTGTTTATCGAAAAGCGACGTAAATCTCGCATTCGTGCCTTTTAGCTTGGTTATAAGCTCTCTGTCTTCATGAAACATATTTGCTCCTTTGATGGATTAAATTTTAATTTAATTTTAGCGAATATTATTTTAAGAGTGGGTTAAAAACGCGCCGTATTTGGGCGATTTGGCAAATTTTACCCAGCCTATGCCAAGCTTAAATTTATCAAATTTTATTGCGCCGACGAATTGTTTTTGCGTCAAATTTGAAGTGATTGTTTGATACAAATTTAAGCCGAACAAGTCGCACGAAAGCCCAAATTTAAACGTATTTTAGCTCTTCTGGCTTATGCCTACTTTTTATGACGCGCTTAGTTAGGCGTATCGACTCACCAGTGCCGATAACTAGCAGCTTCGTGCCAGTACCGATTAGCGTATCGCCCTTTGGCATCGGGATAAATTTGTTATTTACGTCCTTGATACCCACGACGTCGGCGTTTGTTATGTTTCGCAGGTTAGTTTCTTTTAGGCGTTTAAAGCGCACCCACGAATAATCAGGCACCGAAATTTCCTCGATATCGATCGGCGAGTCTTGCTTATACAAAAACTGCTCGAGCAAATTTTCCATATCCGGACGCACGCTCATTGCGCTAAGGCGCTGGGCGACGAGTTTTGACGGGCTCACGACGCTGTTTGCGCCGAGCTTTTTTAGGCGCTCGGTATCGTCTTGGTTATCAGAGTTTGTCATTATAAAATACGGTTTTTTGCGTCCGATTTCTTTTTCATATAGCCTTACGGTAGCGATGAGGGCGATGTTGTCGGCAATGTTTGGACTTAGCGTGATCATGCCTTTTGCGCTTGAAAAATGCGTCTTTAAAAGCGCCGTTTGCGTGTGCGGCTGAGAGACGATATAGTATGGATACTTGTATTTTTCCGCGATTTCCGGCAGATCCTCACGCGGATCAATAACAATAAATGGGATGTGATTTTCCCTAAATTCGCGGCTTAACTCCATTGTGTATTGGTTGTGATAGCAGATGACAAAGTGGTTTTTTAACCTTGCGATCTTGTATAGCATTCGTCTTTCCTTTATGATCGCTACGAGCGCGCCTTTTTTTAAAACTTCGAGCATCAAACCCGTAGAAAACGTAAAAACGGCAAAGCCTAGCAAAATAAAAGTGATAGTAAAAATCCGGCCGGCCGGAGAAATAGGAGCGACCTCGGTAAAACCGACGGTCGTAAAAGTCATACCGGCCTGATAAATCGCGTCTATTAGGCTAAAACCGTCGATCGTGACGTAACCCATCGCTCCGATCATCATCATCAAAACGACTAAGATGAGCGGTAAGCGAAACGGGCGAAGTTGTTCGTAAAGTTCGGTATTGAGGTTGATTTGAGGTTTGGCGGAACTTGACCAGTTGAGGAATTTTAAAATCTTTTTAAACAAAGACAACTCCTCAAATTTGCGGTAAATTTAGCGTGACTGTTTTCTCATGGTTCTTAGCGTAGAAGCAGCTACTTTAATCTTTCTCGTAGTGCCGTCCTCTAGCGTAACGCGGATGGTTCTTAGGTTTGGCAAAAACCTTCTTTTTGTTCTGTTTTTGGCGTGGCTGACGTTGTTGCCTACCATCGGACCTTTGCCTGTTATTGCGCATACTCTTGACATATTTGTTTCCTTAAAAATAAAAATTTCTGCTGATTTTATCTAAAACAAACAAAATAAAAGCTTAAAGCTACTTTTACAAAAGCGTTAGCTTTTAAACTGATTTTATGGATAAAAAAGCTAAAATATCGCAACTTAAACGCGGTTAAATTTTAAAAATTTACTAGTCGATTTTTAGCAAAATTTAAAATTTTAGGAAAGCTTTTATCCCCATTTATGAGACTAAGATTTAGAGATAATGTCGCAATATTTTACCCTCTTGGCTTTCTAGACGGAGATATCGACAAATACAGCATTGGCGATGCAAGCATAAGAAAATTACGCCAAAATGCGCCGCGCCATATCCTAATATCCCTGAAAAACGCCGTTTATTTCAACAAAATAGGCTTTAATCTCGTCCTAGAAATCGTCTCCAGGATAGCAAAAGAAAGCAACGCCGACGTAGGCTTTTGCGACTACAACGAGCTTAAATTTAAGGCGCTAAAAAGGATGTCAAAGGACGTTTTAAACGTGTCGTTTTTCGAAACCTCAAATGTCGCGCTCTTATTTTGGGGTACTTTTGAGCCGGAATTTGCAAACAGACGCATTATAGTATTTAACTCAGACGCCGAACAAAAACGCCAGATCGCCTTGAGACTTTCAGGGCGCGGGTATAAGCCCGTGATCGCAAAAGATATCCACGAATTTAAGAGCACTTATAAAGATTTTGAATACGCCGTTCATCTAACCGACATAAAATCCAGCAAAAAAGATATCAAAATCACACTCAAAGAAAATGTCGTGATCTACGGCATAGACGGCTTTATCGACTCCTCTTTCTCGGAAAATTTCGACTATAAAGTTTTTCTAAATTCGCTCAAAGTCGGCTTTAAATTTTTTGTTTTCGATATGAGCAAATCAAGCTCCATCAACATCCACGGCGTATCGTTTTTAGCCAAACTTATGATGGAGTGCGCCGAATACGGAGCCACGATAGCTCTGTGCGGATTAAAAAAAGAAAGCATGTCAAAAGCGCTGGTTTATGACTTGGAAGACTGCGGGATTTTGCTTTACCGCTCGATAGAGGACTTTTTTAACGACGACGCTACGATAGAAGGCGGCGGCGCAACAGCCGAGGATAGACCCAAAAATATCACGAAAGAGCTTGTGGACGTCCTGCCCAACTTGCTAAAAGTCATCATGGATACGCTGGCGTCTTTATCAAATTTACCCGTCACCCGTACCGCCACGGAGATAGCAAATTTTAGCTGCGACGAGGAGAAATTTTGCATGGGTTCGGTAGCGTTTTACGGCGACATGAATGCCAAATTTATCCTCTGCCTCGAAAAATACGCCGTTCATAGGATCTGCAAAATTTTACTCCAAGAAGGTAGCGGCGTAAGCATCACCGAGGCTTATGCGGATCTGCTTAGCGTCATCTCTGATCGCATCGAGGCGTGGCTAAAAGGCCAAAAGATAGAGGCAAATTTTACCTTGCCGCATGTTTTTGAAACCATCATAGACGAAGACAAAAAAAACAAAGGCGTCCTAGTACGACTCGACATAGACGGCATGGACGCGATATTTTTTCTAAGTAAATAAAGGACAATCAAATGTACGTAGCACCGAGTATTTTATCGGCTGATTTTGGAAATTTAAGAGCCGAGATCGAGGCCATCTGCGAGGCCGGAGCCGATCTCGTGCATGTTGACGTGATGGACGGGCATTTCGTGCCGAATTTAACCATCGGGCCGGTGGTTGTAAACGCCGTAGCCAAGGCTGCTACAAAGCCGCTAGATATACACCTGATGGTGCAAAACAACACCTTTTTTGCCGATCTTTTTTTGCCTCTGAAGCCTAAATTTTTAAGCTTTCACATCGAGGAAGAAAAGCATCCGCTACGCCTCATAGATCATATTCGTAGTCACGGTACGGGGCCTGCCATCGTGCTAAACCCGCATACTCCGATCTCGGCAATCGAGCACATCGTAAACGAGGTCGACATGGTACTGCTAATGAGCGTAAATCCAGGGTTCGGCGGGCAAAAATTTATCCCTTCGGTGCTCGAAAAAGCCCGCAGCTTACGCGAAATGATCGAGCGCAAAAACGCTAAATGCATGATCGAAGTCGACGGCGGAGTGACGGGACTAAACGTCGCGCAGCTCGATGAAGCGGGCGTGGATATCGTCGTGGCGGGCAGTTATATATTTTCGTCAAATTCATACGAGCACTCTATCCGCTCGCTAAAGCTCGAGTTTTGAACCAAGATTTTGAAAATTTACTAGCCGTCATCGCTAAGCGAAACGTGCCCTACGCGGACTTCGTCGCCGCAACCAAGCAAATGGACGAATACGCCGAGCTTTTTGATGTCCGCGACGTGCAGATGTGGCGCGTGCTGGGGCTTGACGTGACCCGCACCGCAAAAAACCAAATCGAGCTAAAAACTCGCCGCAAAGAGATAAAAGATCAAATTTTTTGCGTCGTAGATATAGAAACTAGCGGCGGCATAAATAGCGGCCAGATCATCGAAATCGGCGCGTTAAAGCTACAAAACGGCGAAACAATCGGCAAATTTGAAACCTTCGTGTACGCACCCTACGTCCCGGAAAATATCAGCGAACTAACGGGCATCACTGCAGAACACCTAAAAAACGCGCCTAGCCTAGCCTTTGTCATGGAGCAATTTAAGGTTTTTCTAGGCCGGAGCGTTTTCGTGGCGCACAACGTTCGCTTTGACTACGGCTTTATCAGCGCGACGCTGGAGGCGCTAGGATACGGAGAGCTACTAAATCGCAGGCTCTGCACGATCGACCTAGCCCGCCGCACTATCGCCTCGCCAAAATACGGCCTAGGTACGCTAAAAGAGATTTTAGGCATCGACAATACCCATCACAGAGCCCTGAGCGACGCTATCGCTGCGGCTGAAATTTTTAAATATTCACTACAAAAGCTCCCGAGCGAGGTAAAGACGACCGAGGATCTAATAGAATTTAGCAAATCAGCCAAGACGATGAAGCGACTAAAAATCACGACGAATGAAGCCGGCGAGCCGGTCAAATTTAACGACAATGAAAATTTAGGCGAAGCAAGCGAGTCTCAAATTTTAAACGTCGGCGGCAAAATACAAAAAGAAAAAGAGCCTAAACTCCCGATATTTGACGAGTAAATTTAACTAAAATTTGCCGTAGTTAAATTTGATAAATTTAAAGCCCAATACAAACTCATAAAAGCATCCACTATATCTGTCTATCCTATAAAAATCTTGCAAATTTTCAAATTTAACAGAATAAAAAAGAATAAATTTATAAAAATAGAAGTCCAAGTCGGCGCAAATTTGACCTACTCGCCGACTCGTTCTCCGTTTATTCGCACGATCCTAGCGGGTATGCCTACGACCGTGGCGTTATCGGGCACGTCTTTTAGCACGACCGAGTTCGCGCCTATTTTTGCGTTTTCGCCGATTATGATATTTCCGAGCACCTTTGCGCCGGCTGCTATCGTGACGCCGTTTTTTACGGTCGGGTGGCGCTTGCAGCACTCTTTGCCCGTGCCGCCCAGAGTTACTTGATGATAGATCAGCACGTCATCGCCCACTTCGGCCGTCTCGCCGATAACCACTCCCATGCCGTGATCGATAAAAAGCCGCCTACCGATCTTGGCACCCGGATGTATCTCTATGCCCGTTAAAAAGCGCGACATCTGCGAAACGAAGCGCGCCGTAAATCGCCAATTTTTAACGTGCAAAAAGTGCGCGAATCTATGAAAAAAGACGGCATGGATGCCCGGAGTGTTGACGAGGATCGCCCCGTAGCAGCACGAGGCTACCGACGGGTCCTTCTCGCGCACGGTCGCGACCAGCTCGTTTAGCTCAGCTATCAGTCCCAAATCACGCCTCGTAAAGCGGAGTACTAAGATATCTCTCGCCGTTATCGGGAGCTATGAAAAGTACCTTTTTGCCCTTACCTAGCCTCTTTGCGACCTTTACCGCAGCCGCCAAAGCCGCGCCGCCCGAGATACCCAGCAAGATACCCTCCTCTTTAGCCAGCTTTCTAGCCGTCTCAAAGGCCTCGTCGTTATCCACGCGCTCTATCTCGTCGATGCAAGCGGTATCAAGTGTAGCCGGGATAAAGCCCGCTCCTATGCCCTGGATCTTGTGCGGGCCGGGTTTTTCGCCCGAGATCACGGCAGAGTCGTTTGGCTCGACGGCTACGATTTTAGTCTTATAGCCGTTTGCTTTTAGCGCTCTTGCGGTGCCGCTTAGCGTGCCGCCCGTGCCTACGCCCGCTACAAACGCGTCAAGCTCCCCGAAGTCGTCCATGATCTCTTTTGCCGTCGTTAGTTCGTGAGCCTGCGGGTTAAATTTGTTTTCAAACTGACTTAGCATCACGTAGCCCTTTTCGCGCACGAGCTCGCTTGCTTTTTCGATCGCACCCTTCATGCCTTTTGCGCCCTCGGTTAGCACGAGCTCAGCGCCATAGGCCTTTTGCAGCTTGCGTCTTTCTATACTCATGGTTTCAGGCATCACTAGCACGACCTTATATCCCAGCGCCGCGCCGACCATAGCCGCGCCTATGCCGGTGTTGCCGCTAGTCGGTTCCACGATGACGTCGCCTTTTTTTAGCATGCCCTCTTTTTGCATACCGAGGATCATATTTGCGGCGATTCTATCTTTTGCAGAGCCGCCCGGGTTAAAAAACTCAAGCTTTGCGTAAATTTCAGCCATGCCCTCTTCGTGCGCGCTATTTATCCTTACGATTGGCGTTTTGCCGATGGTTTGAACGATGTTTTCATATATCATCTAGACTCCTTTTGAAAAAATCGTGTAATAATAACTTCTTTTTCCATAAATATAAATAAAATATAAAAAAATAAATTTTCTTTTATATTTCAGCCTAAAATTTAGCTCGCATTCTCTATGATTTTTAGCGTTTTTAGGCTGTCTTCTATGCTAGCACCCGCGCTTTGCTCGCCGCTTAAAAGACGCACGAAGTCCTCCAGCTCGCTTGTTAGCGGATCGATTCTTTTGACGAACATATTTTGCGTTTTATACGAGCTAGCGTCAAATTCGCTAAATTTAACCAGGCTTTGATTTAGCAAATCAGCCTCGTAAACCGCCCCCTTGCACGCGACCTCGACCGTTCTTTTGCGTCTGTGCGCTAGCCAGCTAGTAGCGATTAGAGCCGTTATCTCGCCCTCAAGTTCAAACGACAAAACCGCGTTGTCTTCAAATTTAGCGTGGATTTTGCGCGAGCATTTTATATCCGCACTTTTTATCTCTTTGCCGCTTAAAAATCTAATCAGATCTATAT
>CAUQOI010000010.1:0-33949 GCA_963519525.1 uncultured Campylobacter sp. | reverse complement strand
GATAAAAACGATCCGGACTACGCTACGCAGATGATGCTAAGGCAGATGGGGCATAGCGCCGGTAAAATTTTGCCGATACTAGAGATAAATCCAAAGCACGAGCTCTTTGAAAAACTATCTCAAAACGAAGCCATGGTCTATGATGTGGCGGAGCTGCTTTTAGATATGGCCAAGCTAAACGAAGGCGTCGCGATCGACGATCCGTCGGCGTTTAGCAAGAAGCTAACTAAAATCCTACTTAAAGCGATTTAAATTTAAGCCTTTTTGGGGCTTAAATTTTTGGTTCGGCGGCGGAGTTAAATTTGTCGCCGAGCTTTTTTAAATTTGAGCTCAAATTTACGCGCAAAAATCCACCCGCCCTACCCTTAAATTTACGGCGTCAAATTTGACATAAAAGACGCTTGTCATGCTCGCAGAATGCCAAATTTAAAAAGGCTAGTAAGCTACATTTGCGTAATATTTTGTTATAATTTCCGAAAAATTTAAGGTATAAAGTGAACGAGAGTAAAGAATATTTCGTAAAAGAAGAAGATTTTATCGTATCAAAAACCGATCTAAAGGGCAGGATAACCTACTGCAATCAGCCGTTTTTAAAGATCGTCGGCGCTACGCAAGAGCAGCTTTTGCGCAAGCCGCACAACATCATCAGGCATCCCGATATGCCGCGTATCGTGTTTAAGCTGCTGTGGGAGCGTATCAAGGCGAAGCAAGAAATCTTTGCGTTCGTTAAAAACAAGAGCTTTGACGGCGGATTTTACTGGGTATTTGCTAACATTACGGCTTCGCTAGACGCTAACGGCGAGATCATCGGCTACTACTCCGTCCGCCGCAAACCAAACCCAGATGGCGTCAAATTTATCGAGGGCGTATACAGACGGTTGCTTGAGGCCGAAAAAAGCGGCGGCATGGAGGCCTCAAGCAAGCTGCTGGGGCAAATTTTAGCCGGCGCCGGCGTCAGCTACGGCGAGTTGGTACATAAACTTCAGCGAGGACAGATATGAGGCAGCATCCCATCTCGGGCGATATAATTAAGCTAAAAAACGAGCTTAACGAGCTTGAAAAAATGGACATCAAACCGCAAGAAGCGATCATGAGCGCCGCGCAGTTTAGCGCTCTAGCAAGCGCGGTCAAAGAGCGAGGGACAAAGGCTAGCGGATATTTTTCGGCTGTTTTTGACAACGAGGATTACTACGCCAACGTCAGCGCCTATCTCTCGCAGATCTTACTAGAGATATCGCTAAAAAGTGAGAAAAACGGCATAAGCACGGCGGCAAATCAAAAACTCCAAGTCGCTGCGAAAAACATCAAGGATATAACCGAGCTTTTGCAAGCTCAAAGCGCCATCATGCAAAAATACAAAAGACGAAGCTTCTTTGACAAAGACGCGGCTCGTCTGCGCGCCGTAAAGACGCAACTAGCCGAACTACTAAAAGCGCAATCAAGACTAGATAAGCTACTAAAAATGCAGGCTAGCATCATCTCAAACGTGATTTTGGGCGAGTTTAAGATGGCGTATAAATTTTTACTTTATTCTGTTTTTTTAGCAAAAAGAAGAAGCGATCAACTACTTTTAGCCGAGATAATCAGCGTTTGCGATAAGATAGCGGCGATGATAGAACCGGTTTTTAGCGGTCAAAGCCTGCAAACCGGCGAGCTCGTGTATCACTATCTGGTTTACGAGCTGCGAGAGCTGAAAGCGAATTTTATAAATTAATCTTTTTGCGTTTTTGTATTGTTTTTTTATAAATTTAGCGCGCTTAAGCTGCGGCGAATTTAATCGTGTTTTCAAATTTGCATTAATCCAAAGATATTTAAATTTAACGCCCTGCCGTAAATTTAAACATCTTTTAAAATTTCATCCGCGATTTTTCGTGCGCCGCCGTTATCTATCTGCCCAGAAAGCTTGCTTGAAATTTGCGCTATATCCATCTCGTTTATCAAATTTAGCATCTCATCCGCGTCGATCTCGCCGTCTTTTTGAAAGCAAAATTTGGCCAAATTTTGATCCACGAGAAATTTCGCGTTAAAGACCTGATGGTTGTTTGCGGCGTAAGGATAAGGCACGAATACGCTAGGCAGAGCATTTGCCGTGAGCTCCCACAGAGTGCCCGCCCCTGCGCGGCTTATCGCTAGATCGGCACGGCTCATCTTAAGCTCTATTTTGGGATTAAAGTCAAAAAGTTCGAGTTCGTCGCTGCTAAGCCCCAGTTTCTTATACTCCTCTTGCAAGCCCTCAAGCGCGTTTTTTCCGCATTGATGGATGATTTTTACGCCTTTTTGTTTAAAAATCGGAGCCAGCTTTAAAGCTAACGAATTTATCGCCGCCGCCCCCTGCGAACCGCCTAAAAATATCACCGTTTTTAGCTCGCTGCGAAGCCTGGCCGAGCTAAAAAATCTTTCCGCTACGGGATAGCTAAAGATAGGCTTAAAATAAGAGCTAAAAAAGCCCTTTGCAAGCGGTTTTAGGAGCTTGTTTAGGTTGCCGATCACGGCGTTTTGCTCATGGATAAAAAGCGGCGTGCGAGAGATAATTGCCGCAAATGCCGCAGGCGCCGCGCTGTATCCACCTACGCTAACGACGGCTTTTATGCCTTGTGTCTTAAAGATTTTTCGGCATTTAAAGGCTAAATTTAGGATATTAAAAAGCGAAAAAAGCTTGCCTAGCCCCTTTTTGTTTACGACTCCGCTGCTAGGCAGGAAAAATTTCTCGCTAAATGCAGCGTCGTTTTCAAACCACATCTTATCCTGACCGCTGCTAGAGCCCACAAATATCGTCCTACATCCGCGCGAAACTAGCTCCTCGTTTAGAGCTTTTGCGACGGCTAGATGTCCGCCCGTGCCGCCGCCGCAGATGACGATAGTGCCGTTTTGCAGACCGGCTAGTGCTTTGTTTTGAGCCTCGTCGCTAGTCAAATTTGACGGTAAAATTTCAGCCGAATTTTGCTCTTTGTCTTTTAAATTTTCAGGCGTCAAATTTTACTCCTTGCCGTTTAAATTTGGGATATTCAAATTTGCCTTACCGTGCCGCAAGTCAAATTTAAGCTCAATCTTTTACTTTTTTGCTCACCATCAGCACCATGCCGACCCCTATACAAAGCGCTAGGATCGAGCTGCCGCCGTAGCTTAGAAACGGTACGGCGATACCCTTGATAGGCGTGATCGAGGTGATGCCGTATGAGTTCATGATGAACGAAAACGAGATGAGAAGTCCGACGCCGAGCGTAAAGAGGTGGTAGACTTTGTTTTCGCTCCTTGAGGAGACGCGAAAGATGCGGAAAAGCAAAATCAAAAGAAGCGACGTGATGATAAGTATCCCAAGCACCCCAACCTCCTCAGCGATACCGGCAAGTACGAAGTCCGTGTGCACTTCGCTCAAAAATCCGAGCTTAAACACGCCCGCTCCTAGCCCCTCGCCGAAAAATCCGCCGTGCTTTATCGCATTTAGCGAGTGCGATATCTGATAGGGCTCCGGCACGCCCTCGACGCGAAACATATTTGCCATATTTTCGGGCATAAGCGAAAGAACCATATTTTGCACCGTGCCCCACCATGACTTTATACGTAATATGCGGTGTTCCGACGTAAAAATAGCCACGATAGCAAGCACCGAAGCGCCCGCCATGCCAATGACAAAAAGCCGCTTGCTAGTACCGGCAAAAAGCATCATAACGATAAGCGTAAGCGCCAAAACGACGACTTGGCCGAGGTCATTTTGAAGGATGGCGATGAGATAAACGGCTATCAAAAACAAAAACATATAAGGCAAAATGAGCTTAAATTCCTGCTTTAGGCTCTTTTTGCTACCGTCGATCTTGCGTGCGAAACTCCATGCCAAAAAGTAAACGAAACCGATCTTAAAAAACTCGACCGGCGCTAGAGAAAAGCCCGGCAAGCGTATCCAGCGCTTGGCTCCGCCCGCATCGGTGACTAACGAGCTAGGCAGCGCGTGCATAGCTCCCATCGCGATAGCGCAAAAGCCGAATAGACAAAAGCCGATCCAGACCATGGATTTGTCAGGGTCAAGCCGCGAGATACCCCACATCAAAAATATCCCGATCGCCCCTACAACAAGCTGTCTGATGAAAAAATGATAAGGATCGTAGTTAAAGAAAAGCACGGTAAAAACGGGCAAGGAGAGTGAAAAAACGATACCGATAGTAATGAGCGCGACGCAAGAGTAAAATATCCACTTATCCGCCTGCATTTTTCCCTTTCCCGAGTTAAATTTAATGGGCGATTTTACTTAAATATGACTTACAAAGATGTTAATCGGGCGTTTATAAATTTCAAATTTAGCTAAAAATCAGCCAGAAAAAACCAAAATATGCTAATGCTGATAGCTTGGACGGTATGTTTTTATACAGTTTCCTACAAATTTAAGCCCGTTTGGGTATAATCTGCCCTTTTAAACGCGAGGAAAATATGCCCCTTTCAAAACTAAATCAAGAACAATACGCCGCCGCAACCGCCCCCGCCGGACACAATCTAGTCATAGCAAGTGCGGGCACCGGCAAAACCAGCACCATCGTCGCGCGCATCGCTCATCTGCTAAATTTAGGCGTAAAGCCCGAAAAAATCCTGCTGCTAACCTTCACCAACAAGGCCGCGGCCGAGATGATAGAGCGATTAAACCGACATTTTGATAAAAAAATCACCTCGCGCATCACTGCGGGCACCTTTCACTCGGTTTCTTATTCGCTGCTTAAATTTCTAGAAAAATCGGTCACGCTAAAGCAGCCTAGCGAGCTAAAAACGCTGCTAAAATCGCTCGTCGAGAGACGCAAATTTAACCATCTAAGCGACGTCAAACCCTACGGCGGCGCCTATCTTTACGACGCGTATTCGCTGTATCAAAATTTAGCCCTAAAGCAAACGTTTGGCGAATGGCTAAAAGAGCGAAGCGACGAGCAAGGCGTATATGCCGAGATTTACGAGGACGTTTTGCGCGAATTTGAGGAGGAAAAGAGCAAATTCGGCTATGCGGATTTTAACGACTTGCTTATCAAAATGCGTAACGAACTGAGAAAAGGCGCGCCGTTAAAATTTGAGGAAATTTTAGTCGACGAGTATCAGGACACAAACTCCCTGCAAGGCTCGCTAATCAGCGCTTTTGAGACGAAAAGCCTCTTTTGCGTCGGGGATTTTGATCAGAGTATTTACGCCTTTAACGGCGCAAATATCGAGATCATCGGCTCGTTTAAGGACCGCTTCGCAGACGCTAAAATTTACGCGCTAAACATCAACTATCGCAGCAGCTCCGCCATCCTGGCCCTTGCCAACAAAGTCATCGCAAACAACCCGCGTCTTTACGAAAAAAAGCTAGTCGTCGGCCGCGAGGGTAAATTTACTTCGCCAAAGCTGCTAGTTTACAACGAGCTTTTCGACCAGTACGCAAACATCGCGCAGATCATCGCCGTTTCAAAATATAAACAAGAAAACATCGCCATCATCTTTCGCAACAACTCAAGCGCCGACGGCCTAGAAGTCGCGCTGCGAGAGCTAGGTATCGGATCCAAGCGAAAGGGCGGCGTGAGCTTTTTTGAGAGCCGCGAGGTGCGCGCTGCGATGGACCTGCTAGGCATCCTTATAAATCCAAAAGACATCATGGCATTTATCCACGTGTGCGAATACGCAAAAGGCGTCGGTGCGGCGCTTAGCAAGGAGATTTTTGAAGTGCTAAGCAAGGTCGGACACGGCGACGTCGTGCGCGGATTTTTGCAGCCCGATGAAAGCGTTGAGGCATTTGCTAAAAAAACCAAAAACTACCAGCTGGGGCTTTTTGACGAGCTTGACGAGGTCGGAGAGAAGTCACGCTTTGCTAAATTTAACTTTTGCGAGGATTTTTTTGCGCACCCGATTTTAAAAATGCAAAAACTAAGCGAGAGCGGCGGGCAGTTTTTGTATGAAATTTACAACTTTTTAAGCGCCGCAAAACGCCACTCGCGCCCGACCTCGCTGATAGAGGATCTAAAAAATAGCAAAATTTACGCCCTCATCGCCGATAGTCTTGCCACCAAACGCGCCACGCAAAAAAACGGTAGTATAAACGAAACGCTAAAAAAAGAGGCTCTGGAGCGCATCGCGGGCAAGCTAGAGGTGCTTGGCGAACTAGCCAAAAACTACTCGGAGGCGGAGAAATTTTATAACTTTATCACGCTGGGCAGTAGCGAAATGAGCAGCGGCGAAGGGGTAAATCTGCTAAGCGTGCACGCCTCAAAGGGGCTTGAGTTTGACCTCGTTTTCGTAGTCGATCTCGCGCAAAATCGCTTCCCGAACCTCAAACTAATGAGTATGGGCGGCTCGCTCGAGGAGGAGCGGCGGCTCTTTTACGTAGCGGTCACTAGGGCGCGCGACGAGCTGATTTTAAGCTACGCCAAATACGACAAAATCAAAAAGATAAACTACCAGCCCAGCCAGTTTTTGATCGAGGCTGGGATGGCTAGCGCCGGGATTTAAATTTAGCTAAAATTTGAGGCTAAATTTGAGTCGTTTAAATTTAGCCGCCCTATTTTATCTTTCATCTGTAGCAATTGGCACTTGGCATAACCCGCACCTTGAAAATGCTAATTTTAACTAAACTTCAAATTTAAAGGCATTTTTTAAATCAATCTCCGCCGACGTGAGCGGCAAAATCTCAAATCAAATTTGAGTAGCTAGAAGCGGTACCGCCAAATTTGACTGCGCCGCCCAAGCCCCAAATTTACGCCTACATAAAGCTCGGCGCGTCGTTTGAAAAAAGTATCAGATCGCCCGCTTTGGTATTTTGCGCCAGAGCTTCTTGCATTTTTGATTTGTCCTTTATGACGATGACTTTTGGCCTACTTAGGTGCTTTAGCAGCGCGACGGCGTTTAGCGAGCTTGTTAGCATAACGATGTCAAAGGTCTTGTTGATGATTTTGCTTAGCTTTTCGTTCTCTTCGTCGCTGCTCTCCATGATGCCCGGCGTCACGAGTATCTTACGTCCCTCGTAACTACCGACTAGCTCGTAGCTCGCGCTCATACCGTTAAAGTTACCGTTAAAACCGTCGTCGATGATGATTTTACCGCCCGCATCGATACGCTCGAGTCTATGCTCGACGTTTTTTAAACGCGTGAGAGCGACGGCGATCCTGGCCTCGTCTAGCCCCAGATATAGCGCGGCTTTGACGCAGACGGCTAGGTTTGCGGCGTTAAATTTACCAAGCAGCGGCGAGCTAAATTCCCTCTCTCCAAGATTAAATTTGACCCCATCCAAGCTCGCCTCAACGCCGCTTAGGTCTTTATCGTAAATTGCTATCTTTTCGCCCTCGCTTGCCTGCGCGCTACTGTGCACGAAAGCCTTTTCTAGGCGCTTTGAGCCAAGAGCCTCAAGCTTCGTGGCGCGGATATTTTCAAGCGTCTTAAAGTACTCGATATGCTGCGCGCCGATCTCGCCGACGATAGCGATCTGCGGGCTCAAAAACTCCGTGATCTGCGCGATGTCGCCTTTTAGGCGTGCGCCCGCCTCGGCGATATATATCTGCGTACCGGCGGCAAGTTCGTTATTTACGTCTTGGATGAGGCCTGCTAGCGTGTTTACGCTACGAGGGGTTTTACGGCAGGCGAAGTCATTTTTAAGCAACTCAAATAGGAAATTTTTGATGCTGGTTTTGCCAAAACTCGCCGTTATCATGATGATTTTAAGCTCAGGCATCGAGGCTAGCTTTTTGCGCGCGCTGTTTTCGTAGGCCTTAAATTTAGCCTTTTCCAGCAAAAAGCTAAGCGCGAAAGAGATCACTAGCGGCAGCACGACGCCTAAATTTACGCGGTACTGCGTCGCGAGATAGACAGCGTAGCTAGCAATAACCGCGAGCGCTAGGATAACAAAAAATCGCTTGACTCGCGGCGTAAAAACCAGCTTTTTATCAAGCTTTTTGTGCCAAAGAGCGAGGCTTGGCACCAGCGCAAAGTAAAAATAAATCCAGAAAAATCGCTCCGCCGCATAAAAAAGCACGATCGGCACGATGAGGAAAAACACGTGCCACAGCGGCCTGGTGAAGTGAAACAGCACGCGCTCAAACTTGTAGGAAAACCACTGAAGGCAGGTGATGATATAAAATCCGAGCGCAAAGGTAAATAAAATCTGCGTAGCGGCAAGGCCGATATTTATGAGGGTTTCGTTCATTTTTTCTCCTGGGTTCGCTTGAGCGGGCTTTTGTTTGCGCCCTTTTTGCTAAATTTAGCGTTTTGCGTTGACGTAAATTTGATAGCAAATTTAGCCGCCCTGCTTTTTTTACGCTGTAAAACGCAAATTTATCAGCCGAGATTTTACAGATTTTGGGCTTAAATTTAGCTCGTAAATTTGATGCAGGCCCGCCAAACCCGCATAAATTTAATGCTAATAACTAAGTCAAAAGCGCAAATACTAAATTTGCGCGCTAGCTTAAATCAAACGTTTGTTGTACCGGCTTTTTGGGGCTTTTTTGAGCGTCCTGCTCATCTTTTGGTAAAATTTGATTTTGTTTGTCGCTGATTGAAATACTATTTTTCAGTTCCGATTGATTTTGCGCGATTTCTTGCCCGTCAAACAAATTTTCTTTAAAAACATTTTTTGCAGAAATTTGACTGTTTTCGTCGTTTACATCGTCAAGTTGTGGGTTTTGACCCGCAAGGCCGCCGCTTTGCGACTGATCGTCAAAAAGGCTGCTTTGAGAGACGGTTTTTGTGCTTATGGCGACCTCTTGCTCCAAAGCCTCTTGGGTAGATTCCGTCAAATTTTGCTCGGCAGCGTTTTTAAGATCGCCGTTTTCGTCGGCGCGCCAGGCTTCTTCGCTCAAATTTTCATAGTTTTTCGAACTTGAAATTTTCACGCTCTCTATGCCGCTTTCATCATCCAAGTCCGTCAAATTTAGCCCCGCATTTACGACGCCGTCGATGTAGCGCGCGTGAAGTAAAAAGAAAAAATGATCACCCTTTAGCGCGTGAAATTCGCTGTTTTTGATGAGACGACTTACGCATTCACCGCTTTTTAGAGGCGTGGCTTTGTCCTCCTCGCCCCAAAATATAAACGCCTTGCCGCCAAAATCAGCAAATTTAGAGCTAAAATCCTCGTCGACTACGTTTTTTAGGGTCTCGTACATCGTTTTGCTCATGCCTTTTACGTCTTTCGTGGCGAAAAATTTATATAAAAACCCAAGCCCGAACAGCTTTAAAAACTTAAACAAAGCAATCTTAAATCGCACCCAAAGCGGCTTTTTAGCTACGATACCGGCCGAGCTTAAAAGCGCGAGATATTCGGGATTTAGCAGGGTTGCGACCTTGCCGCCGAAGCTATGCCCAAAGATGATTTTAGGGTTCGCGCCAAGCTCGTCTAAAAAGGATTTCATGATTTTTGCGTAGTCTTTCGTCGCTAGTGCGCCGTGCATACTGCTCGCGCCAAAGCCCGGCATATCGACGTAAACGTGCCGCAAGTCCTTAAAATATGCGCCGAAAGCCTTTTTCATGATCTCTTTGTTTGCACCCCAGCCGTGCAAAAACAGCGCGACGTCCTTGTTTGCGGGATTTACGGTTTCGTAGCTGATGCGGTAAATTTTGCCGCCGTATTTTACCTCTTTGACTGCCATTATTCGCCGCTTCCGGCTCGTTTTTTAGCCTCATAAATGCTTTGCAGTACCTCCACAGCCTCGCATAGGCGCTCGTACTCGCCCATATTTAGCAGTACGGCTTCAAATTTATTATTTTTGACGATCACCGCGCGCTTCATCTGCGCCTTGCCGACTTTTCCTAAGACGGCGCTAAAATTTCGCACCACTTCGGTCGCCGTGTAAATTTCATCTTTGCTAAAAGTAGTCATTTCTGCTCTTTACGTAAAATTTTGTGTAAAATATAGCATATTATCTTTAAATTCAAATTAAAATATAATGGCACATTATGTTCGTTTAAATTTATTTTAGAGCGTTTTATGTTTTTAGGGTGAAATTTACTAGTATTATGAAAGGCGGGTGGTAAATTTGGCTTTAGCGTGAAAAATGGGCAAATTTACCCAAAAACAGGACTTTAAAATAAAGATTTTAAATTTATAACCGAGTCAAACGCTGCAAATTCGAGGAAATATCGCTTTGTCAAAATTCGTAAAAATCAAGCCGATCGGTTTGTAAATTGAGCTAAATTTGGCCCGCAAACCAGCATTTTAACGCTCTTAGCCGTAAAATTTAACGCTATAGGCCAAAAAACTATGCACCAAACAAATGCCGCCGATCCGAGAGGAAGTATTTGGATAACTAAAAGACCGCAATCAGCTTTTACTCGTCGTCTGCCAGGCTTCAAAATTTAAAAACCGACGACCAAATTTTTGGTAGCGATATCTCAAAGCGCAAAAATCGCAACCAAATTTTTGAAAAACCGCCAAAAAACAAGTCGTTTAAAGCGGTCAAATTTGCTAAAAAGGCGCCGGGAAATGCCGACGTTTCTTTACAGCTTGCCTTTTGCCGACGTTATGGAGTTGATAAATTTATAGTCGATATTTATCTCGCGCTCTTTGGGCAAGCTTGCGGCGAGTCGCTCCAGCGTCCCCTCAAAGTCGTCAAATAAATAATTCGCCAAGCTGCCCGGGTTTGGATTGATCTCGTTTAGATAGACTTCGCCGTTTATCTCGAAAAAGTCGCAGCGTATCAGCGCCCCGTCAAAGCCGCAGTTATAGATGCACTCAAAGCTTTGTTTTAGCTTGGCGGCTAGCTCTGCGCCGATATCGGCCTCGCGCGCCCTGCTCTCGTTTGAAAAGCTCATATATTTTTGCTCGTAGTCTAAAAATTCTTTCTTTTTGGGCTCTTCGATGATAGAAAATTTGATCTCGCCGTCCGCCTTGCAGCCTGCTAGATTGTACTCCTTTACGCCCTCGATAAATGGCTCTACCAGGATCTCTTTATCAAACTCATACGCCACGTCTAGGCCGTATTCTAGCTCGCTAGCGTCTTTTATCACGCTAACTCCGATCGAGCTTCCTAGGCGAAGCGGCTTTAGGATTACGGGCAGCGGCAGGCTAGGCGCCTTTCCTCTACTTATAACCTCGTAGTTTAGGGTTTTCACGCCCGCTTTTTGTGCGAGTAGTTTGGTTAGCTCCTTGTTGTAGCTTAGCGCGCTAGCCTCCACGCGAGGGCCGATGTAGCTAAGGCCATAAAACTCGAGCAGCGCAGCGATCTTGCCGTCCTCGCCGTCCATGCCGTGGACTAAATTTATAAACACGTCTGCCTCGACCTTTTTCTCGCCGAGTAACCCGCCCGCGAAAAATCCTCCCTGCTTAAGAGTAAGCTTTTTGGCGTTTTTATACTTGCCCGAGCTAAAGAAATTCGCCTTCATATCGGCGCCGTTTATCAAGTAAAATTCTCTAAATTTATCGCAAAATATAAATAAAGGCTCGTTTTTTAGCACCTTTTTTAGGGCTATGGCGCTCACGATACTGATCTCGTGTTCGTAGCTTTTTGCGCCGAATATCACAGCAAATTTCATATCTTTTCCTTTTTTATGCTAGTTTTTTTAGGGCTTGCTTGACGAGTTCGCCCGTATTTTGCGCGTCGCACTCGCTAAGCGCCTTGGTTATCTTTTCTCTTTTAAAGCCGAGGCTCTCCAGAGCTAAGATCGCTTCGTGCTGATAGCTAGGCAGGTTTTCGTCCATCGTCATCTTTGCGTCGCTAAGTTCGGCGATAATGCGTCTAGCTGTCTTTGCGCCGATGCCCGGCACCGTTTGTAGCGCCGCCGCGTCCCCGCTTTTTACCGCATTTAAAAATGCGTTTGGATTTAGGCTCGAGCACACCGCCATCGCCGTCGCCGCGCCGATACCGCTTAGTTTTATCAGCATCTCAAACATTTTTTGCTCGTTGCTATCTAAAAATCCGTAAAGCAAGTCCGCATCCTCGCGGATGATCTGCGTGATGTTTAGCTCCACGCTCTGGCCTCGCTCGAGCTTTGCCGAGCAAAAAAGCGAGATAGCTACGCCGTAGCTCACGCCGCCGGCAGTCTTTAAGATGAGATTTGCGGGCTCTTTTTTGGTTATGACGCCCTCGATCGCTTTTATCATCGTTTTCCTTTAAAATTTGCGATTATCTCTAAAATTTGATTAATTCTTGCAAAAATTTATCCGTAACCTCGCTAAAGGCGGCGTTTAGCGCCTTCATCGCGATTTCGCCCTCGTCCGCGCCTGCGTCTTTTTGCGAGCTTAGCACGACGCTTTTTAGCTCTTTGCCGTCTTTAAAAAAGCTAAACATCATCGAAATTTGCGCTTTTTGATCTTTGATTTGAAGCGTGAGTAAATTTGACTTTACGCTGACGTCCGCGTTTTTAAAAGACGGCTTAAACGCACACTGATCGCTCGCGGCTATGATAAAATTTCGCCTAGCCATCTCGCTTGGGAGCGCTAAAAATTTGATATTTTTTAGCGGACGAATCTCGCCGTTTGCGTCTACCTTTAGGACTTCGCGGCTCTCGTACGCGCCAAAAACCCGCACCTCCTCGATAAAAACCGTTTTTTCGGGCCTATTTTCGCACTCTTTAAATTTATCCTCCGCGCCGCCTAACATAAAATAATTCGTCCTAGGCGCAGGCTTTGCCAAAACGCTACAACCGCTAAAAAATAGCGCCATTGCGGCTAAAACCGTGCTTAAAATTTTCATCTTTCGTCCTTTTTCTGCGTGTCTTTAAAGAAAAACTCGTACGGGTCGTCCTCGAGTCTAAAAAGGGTATTTCTGAAATCCGAAATGAGCTTTTGGAAGCTAAGCAGCGTCCTCTCCGTCTCGTCGCCAATCGTATTTAGCGCCTCTTTTACGTCATATTCGCCGCTTTTTATCTTTTCTGCTATCGCGGTTTGTAGATTTTTTAGCGCCTGCGCGGCGTCTGTGGCCTTGGTCGTAAACGAATTTACGAACTCAAGCGTGCCAGAGGCGTTTTTTAGCGCTTTTTTTAGCTCGTTTAGCGTCAAATTTGCATTTGCCAAAACCTCGTTTGCGTTTGCGATAGTCGCGTTTATATCGAGATTTCCGGCGTTTATCTTTTTCGCGGCTTCATCAACCGAAACTAGGATAGACGAAAATTTGGCCGCGTTTTCATCGCTTAAAAATTTATTGATATTTTTAAAGGTAGACTCTAAATTTTTCGTTAGATACTCGGCCCTGTCGCCGATTTTATCAAAAAAGCTCGCCTCAAGCCCGATGTAGGCCTTTTCGTTTTTATCAAAGAGCGGGCTATCCATGCTGCCGCGCGAGATGTTTAGGTAGCCGATGCCCGTGATGCCCTGTATCTCCGCAGACGCCGTGCTATCGGTTCTTATCGGTATATCTTTCCTTACGGAGAGCTCAAGCTCGATGAGGGCTTCTTTTTCGTCGGCAAATCGGATATCCTTGACCGTGCCCGCGTCTACGCCAATAAATTTGACCGTGGAGTCCTTTTTGATGCCGCTTGGCAGGCTTGTGGTTTTGATGAAATACGACCTGTAATCATCGGCCTTTTTCCCGTATCCGCCCAGCCACCACGCCGCGATACCCAGCGCACTCACGACAAGCACGAAAAAGAGGCCTATTAAAGTATAATTTATTTTATTTCCCACCGTTTTTCCTTGTTTTTAAAAGCTCTTCGAGCGGATTATCGGGCATTTGCATCAGCTGCTCAAAAGTCCCCTGGTAGGCTATCTTTTTATCCTGAAGTATCAAAAATCTATCCAAAATCGTGCAAATACTGTCTATATCGTGCGTCACCATCACGACCGTGACGCCAAGCGTATCTCGCAGCTCGACCACCAGCTCGTCAAACGCCCGCGCGCTACTTGGGTCAAGGCCGGAGTTTGGCTCGTCTAAAAACAGAAGTTTAGGACTTAGCACCAGAGCCCTAGCCATCGCCACGCGCTTTTTCATACCGCCGCTTAGCTCGCTTGGGTATTGCAGCGCGACGTTTTCGCTAAGGCCTACTTTTTGCAGCCAAAACATCGCTATCTCGCGCATCGATCGCTCGCTCATCCCGCTATACTCTTTTAGTAGGATGTAGATGTTTTCCAGTACGTTCATCGAGGTATAAAGCGCGCCGAACTGAAACATCACGCTGCAAGCGAGCTTTATCTCCTGTCTAGCAGCTTCGTCTAGCGACCATAGATCGCGCCCCAGCATCTCGACTTTGCCGCCGCTTGGCTCTTTTAGATATATCATAGTTTTCATCAGCGTCGATTTACCCGTGCCGCTACCGCCCAGTAGCCCGTAAATTTCAGCCTCGTTTACGTGGAAATTTAGCCCGTCGTGGATCACTCTGTCGCCAAATTTCGTCGTTAAATCAGTCGCTTTTATTATCATTTATATGCCTAGTTGCGTGAAAATAATCGAAAACAGCGCGTCCACCATGATCACGCCAAATATCGCATTTACCACGCTCACGGTCGTATATGTGCCCACGCTTTGAGTGTTTCCGCCGATCTGAAAGCCTCTCATGCAGCCGATAAACGCGATCACGACGCCAAAAAACGGAGCCTTAAAAAGCCCGACGTAAAGATGCTTAATCTCCACCTCTTGACCAAACCTCGCTAGATAGCTATCAAAGCTTATATTTAGGTAGTTTTCCATCACGACCATCTCGCCTAGTATACCCGCCACGTCGGCTAAAAATACTATAAGCGGCATGGCTATGATGAGAGCTATCACGCGCGGCAGAACGAGAAATTTAAACGGATCAAATCCCATCGTTTTCATCGCGTCGATCTCTTCGGTGATTTTCATAACGCCGATTTGTGCGGTAAAGCTAGACGCCAGGCGCCCCGCCACGATGATAGCGGCGATGAGCGGAGCTATCTCGCGCAGGGTCAAAAGCCCCATCATCTCGACTATTATTATCGTGGCGCCGAAACTTTCGAGCAAATTTGAACCCTGATATGCCAGCACGATGCCGATGAGAAAAGAGGTGAGGCACACGATAAAAACCGACTTTATACCCGCATCCTCGAAATAAGCCAAAATTTCCTTCACGCGGATATTTTTTAGCATAAATATCTTGCTAAATTTGACCAAAAACTCGCCCATGAAATTTAAAAACGCGCAAAACCCCGCAAAAAACGCGGCCAAATTTTTGCCGATTTGAGAGAATGGATTTTCGTGAGGTTTGGCGTCTATGATCTGCTTTATTTTGGGATTTATTTCGCTATTTATCGAGGCGAAAATCTTTTGCGCGTGCGGGTTTAAATTTACGAGCTCGTAGCCTTTGCTGGCATTTAAAAAGGTATTTTTAAAAAACAGCGCCGCTGCGTAATCAAGCTCTTTTACGTCTTTAAAATTTAAAACGATTTTGCTAAATTTCTTTGAGCCGATGAGCGCAGCCGTCTGAGTCCAAATTTGGGCCGGTAGCTTGTAGGTCCAGTCGTTTTTTAGATTTATAGTTAGCTTGCCGCCGCTTTGCTCGCACTTGTAAAATTCGCTTTCAAATTTTAAAAAAAGAGGCAAATTTAGGCCTTTTTAGCGTTATTTTTTTCTTTATCACGTAGTCTATGTCGCCGTCCTCGGTCTCTACTTTGGCTATCGTGATTATTCGCGCGATCTCGTTTTCGCGGGTGCTATACGTGATGTCGCGAGCCGGGTCTACGAGCCTAAATTTTATCTCGTTAAATTCGCGCCAATTGCTGTGATTTATCACTTTTGAGTTAAATATACCCTCTTGGATATTTGTTATTTCGCCTCTTAGCTCGGCGATCGCGGCTTTTTTCTCGCGAAATTCTTTTAAGAGCGCGTTGTATTCGTGTACTAGCTGCTGATACTCTTTTAGCTTTTTCATAAACGTCGCGGGCGGAGTGTTGTTCGTGCTTTTTAGTTCCTCGATTTTAGCCTTGATGACGTTTATCGGGCCTCTGTTTTCTTCGATGACGCATCTTTTTGACTCTAGCGTGCGCGGCATTTTTACGATTTGCTCTCTGATAGTTTTTATCTTTGCCATGCGCTCGTTTATCTGCTCGCCCGTGTTTTTTATCATGCTAAAATCGACTAAAATTTTATTATTCACGCCTTTTAGCTTTTTTATTTCCAAAGTATCGGCGATTATGATGTTTGAGTTTGACACTAGCGTGTCTATGGCGACGCTTTCGGCGATTATCTCGCCGCCGATGACCGATTTTATCACGGCTTTTTTAGCTTTTACCTTGCCGCCTTCTAGCCTATCTATCTCGACGCTCTCGCCTTCAAAGCTACCGATATGTACGGCTATTTTCGCCTCTTTCGCCTCGATGAGAGCTTTGGCGTGGGTTTGTCCGCCGATCGTTACTTTGTTTGCTTTTACTACGGCGTTTGCAGCGACGTTTCCCTCGACGTTTACCTCGTTTGCTTCGACCGTCATGCCCGTACCTATGGCGTCTTTTGTTAGGTCTTTTTCCTTTACGTTTAGCGTTACGTTGGTATCAAGACCCGTATCGACCGAGCCCGTGGTTTTAAACGTGATTTCGTTTACGTCAAGCTCGTCTTTGATATCAAAAACGCCTTTTTCCTCTTTGACGTAGCCCGGTTTCTTGGCGAAAAATTTTATCCCCTCGTTATCTTCTTTTGCATAGATATTTTCGGTGTGTTCGGGCATTTTAGTTATCGTAGCTTTGGCTTTTTGTGCAGGCAGGAAATTCCCCCTCACGTCGCGGCCGCTTGAGCCGTCTCTTAGTTTTACGTATTCGATTATGAGCTCGTTTTCGACGACTCCGAGCAGATAGCCTCTGTTTGCGTAGTCGATCTTGTCGTTTTCATCGACGTTTCTGATTTTTGTTTTGTAGTGGTAGATTAGCGCATCGTCCGTGGACGGAACTACGTTTACGCCTACAGTCACGGCGAAGGTATAGTCCTTGTCGATAAATTCTTTTACTCTTAAAACCGAAGAAATTTTAGCGACCTCTTCTAGCATCGTTTTGTTTCTGATGCCAACCAGGATGCCTACTTTTATCAGCTTTTTGTAGATGAAATTTATCAGCTTTTTGTCAAATTCTTTAAAATAGACCGTGTCGGCGTTTTGCGAAACGGTAGCTAAAATTTTGGTCAAATTTTTATTTGCATTCACGGAAACGTTAGGCAAAGGCGTAGGTTTTGTGCGCCTAACGTCGTAAAATTTAACTAGATAGCTTTGCTTGATACTCTCAACTCTATCTACGTAAAATTTATCGTTATCAAAGACGTTTAGCTTGTCTTCGGCGATTTGTCTAGGTTGGCTCTCACCTACCACCTTGCATTCGGTTTTGATTTCCAAGATATCAAAATCTATAAATTTGCTATCGACGCCGAAGCTCTTTACTAAATTTAATATCTCGCCGTACGGGTTGGCGGTCTCGACCTCCATCTCGGCAAGGAAGTTTTGCTGCGCGTTTTGGTTTTCTGGCACGTGATACTCTCGCGTTATTTTTATTTTCGCGAGATTATATCTAAAATTTCATTAAAAACACGTTATGCGAGATTTTCGCGCCCGCTTTTACGTATTTTAAAACAAATTTTGTCTATTATTACGCCAATTTTAGATAGGAAATTTTATGCTCATAAAAGGCTTTTTTTCAAACAGCATCGGCATCATGGTTTCGCGAGTTTTAGGGCTCGTGCGCGACTTGCTTACGGCTTCTACTTTGGGTGCGGGCATTTACAGCGACATATTTTTTATCGCGTTTAAGATACCAAATTTATTGCGCCGCATATTTGGCGAGGGGGCTTTTGCCAATGCTTTTTTACCAAATTTTACTAAATCAAACAAAAAATCGCTCTTTAGCGCCGAGATTTTTCTTAAATTTCTAGCCTTTATCGGCATTCTCACGCTTGCGGTAAATTTATTCGCCCCGTTTTTTACCTCCGTTATCGCCACGGGTCTAGCGCCTAGCGACATAAACGAAGCCGTCCCGCTCGTAAAAATCAACTTCTACTACCTAGCGCTCATCTTTGCCGTTACTTTTTTAGCCTCGCTTTTGCAGTATCGCGGGCACTTTGCGACGACGGCATTTTCGACCGCTTTGCTAAATTTAGCCATGATCGGCTCTTTAGTTTTAGCTCGCGGACAGGAGCCTAAAGTCGTGGCTTATTATTTGAGTTTCGGCGTCGTGGTAGGCGGCGTTTTGCAGCTTATCGCGCACCTTATCGCGCTTAAATTTAACGGCATCTCAAAGCTCTTTTTCGGCGGCTTAGTTAAATTTGCCCGCGGCAAAAGAGCCGATACGAAAGGATTTTTTAGCAACTTTTTCCACGGTCTAGTCGGATCGTCCGCGATGCAGCTAAGCTCGTTTATGGATACGTGGCTGGCGTCGTTTTTGGCGGCTGGCTCGATCAGCTATCTTTTCTACGCCAACCGCATTTTTCAGCTGCCTTTAGCGATATTTGCGATCGCGCTTTCTACCGCACTTTTTCCTAAAATCACGCGCCAGATCAAGGCCGGCAGCGAAGCCGAAGCTCTAAAATGGATGCGAAAAAGCTTTGAAATCTTATATTTTCTGCTCTTTGCGGCGACCATCGGCGGCATTATTTTAGCCGAGCCTATCATCAAGCTGCTTTTTGAGCGCGGAAGCTTCACGCAGGCCGATACGGCAGCGACCGCAAGCGTTTTGGCCGCTTATATGATCGGACTTTTGCCGTTTGGACTTGCTAAACTTTTTTCGCTTTGGCTTTATGCGCATTTAAAGCAAAAACTAGCCTCCAAAATCGCCGTTATCACACTCGTTTTTAACCTCATTTTAGCGGTCGTCTTAATGCAAATTTATGGCGCGTTCGGACTAGCGCTTGCTAGCTCGCTAGGCGGGTTTTTGACGCTAGCTTTAAACGTCAAATTTTTTGGGATAAGGAAATTTTTAGCTATAATTGAGCCTAAAAAATTAACGCTTTTAAGCGCGGTTTTGGCTTTGGAGGTGGTGATTTTGATATTTTTAAGGAAATTTTTAGATGCAAATTTTTGATAGCGTAAAAAGAAAAAAAGTAGAATTTGAGCCCGTAAAAAGCGACTTTGTCCGTATTTACGTTTGCGGGCCGACGGTTTATGACGATGCGCATTTGGGACACGCTAAAAGCGCAATTAGCTTTGATCTGCTTAGGCGCACGTTAAGCGAGCTTGGCTACAAGGTCAAATTTGTGCGAAACTACACCGACATCGACGATAAAATTTTAAAGAAAATGAGCGAGAGCGGCGAGAGTCTAGAAGCGATCACGGATAGATACATCGCAAGCTACGAGCGCGATATGTGCGCGCTTAACGTACTTGAGCCCGATGTCAAGCCAAAAGCGACGCAGACGCTAAAAGAGATGATAGAGTACATCGAAATTTTGCTAAAAAACGGCTTTGCTTACGAGATCGCGGACGACGGCATATACTTTGACACCGCAAAAGACGCCGAGTATCTGAGCCTTAGCGGCAAATTTGACACCGAAGCAAACGTTGCTCGCGTGGCTAGTAGCGACGAAAAAAAGGACGAAAAAGACTTCGTGCTGTGGAAATTTGACGAGAAATGGTACAAAAGCCCGTTTGGCCGCGGACGGCCCGGCTGGCACACCGAGTGCGTCGCGATGATAAAAAAGCACCTAAGCAGCGGCGAAAAATTTGAGATAGATATCCACGCGGGCGGGCTTGATCTGCTATTCCCTCATCACGAAAACGAAGCCGCGCAGTGCCGCTGCGCCGAGCGTAAGAGCCTGGCTAAATACTGGCTGCACAACGGCTTTATCCAAGTAAACAACGAAAAGATGAGCAAGAGCCTCGGAAATAGCTTTTTCGTTAAAGACGCGCTAGAGCGAAATTTGGGCGAAGCGGTGAGATTTTATCTGATCTCTAGCCACTACAGAGCGAATTTTAACTTTAGCGAAGATGATCTAAACGCCGCAAAAAAGCGCCTAGATAAAATTTACCGTCTAAAAAAACGGGTTCTTGGCGCCGCGGCAAATTTGAGCGCGAACGAGAAATTTAAGAGCGAGTTTATGTCTGCGATGGAGGACGATCTAAACACCTCAAAGGCGCTTGCTTGCGTAGACGAGTTTGTCCGCAGCGCAAACGACGAGCTAGACGCAAACCCTAAAGATAAAGCCAAAAAGGGCGAAATCGCAGCAAATTTAGAGCTGATAGCTCGCGTGTTAGGCATCTTGCAGGTGGACGTGTTTGAGTATTTTCAGTTTGGCGTGAGCGACGAAAAGCGAGCCTACATCGAGGATCTGATAAATCAAAGAAACGAAGCTAAAGCGGCCAAAAACTACGAGCTATCGGATAAAATCCGCGATATGCTAGCCGCAAACGGCATCAGCCTCATGGATACGCCAAACGGCTGTATGTGGGAAAAAATATGAAACAGATGAGCCTAAAAGAGGTTTTGCGGCGGTTTGCGTCCTATTTTAGGGATTATATTTCGTATTTTATCATCGCAATCGCCGGCATGCTGATGGCTAGCGGCGGCACTGCGGCGTCGGCGTGGGTGATCGAGCCCGTACTAAATAAAATTTTCATCGAAAAAAACAAGGACCTGCTTTATCTTTTGCCCTACGCCATCATCGCAATTTACGTTTTAAAGGGGCTCGGGACGTTTTTACAGGCGTATTTTACGGCGTATATCGGGCAGGATATCGTGAGGAGATTTCGCGAGAAGCTGCTAAAAAACCTGCTAAATTTGGATATGAAGTTTTTTAACGACTACCGTACGGGCGAGCTAATCAGCCGAAATATCAACGACATAGACCGCATCAGAAGTATCGTTAGTTCCATGATCCCCGAACTCATCCGCGAGGCTATCACGATCGCGGGGCTGCTTTGCGTCGTGCTTTATCAGAGCTTGCAGCTTGCGTTTTTTGCGCTAGTTATCATGCCTGCTGCCGTCTATCCGCTCTCAAAACTCGCAAAAAAGATGAAAAAAATCTCCCGCGCCTCGCAAGAAAAAACCTCCGACATCAGCTCGAAGCTAAGCGAAATTTTTACCAATATCGAGATCATCAAAGCAAACAACGCTCAGGAGTTTGAACACGCTAAATTTACCGACGAAAACGCTAAATTTTTTAAACTAAATTTAAAAAGCGTAAAAGTAAACGAGATGGTAAGTCCGATGATGGAAATTTTCGGCTCTGTCGGCGTCGCGGCGGTCGTAATCATCGGCGGCAAAGAGGTCATAGACGGAAATTTGACGATGGGAAGCTTCTTTTCCTTTCTAACCGCGCTTTTCATGCTTTATACGCCTATTAAACGCATTTCAGGCCTTTATAACAAGATGCAAGACGCCGTGGTCGCGGCAGAGAGAACCTTTGAGCTACTTGATAAAGAGCCTCAAATTTTAAGCGGCGACAAGCCCGTGCCGGCTGAAATAAATTTGATAAATTTTAAAGACGTCAGGCTAAACTACGACGATAAAGAGGTGCTAAAAGGCATAAATCTAAGCGCGAGCAAATCCCAAACCGTAGCACTCGTGGGCAGTAGCGGCGGCGGAAAAAGCTCGATCGTAAATTTACTGATGAGATTTTACGACGCAAACGGCGGAGCGATCGAGATAAACGGCGAAAATATCAAAAATTTTGACCTCGGTTCGCTTAGACAAAATATCGGCCTCGTGACCCAGCGCGTCTATATCTTTAACGACACGGTCGCAAACAACGTAGCCTACGGTCGCGAATACGACGAAGCAAAGGTCGAGCTCGCGCTAAAAACGGCAAATGCGTATGATTTCGTCGAAAATTTACCCCAGGGCGCACAGACGGTGCTAAATGAATTTGGCACCAATCTCTCGGGCGGCCAGCGTCAGCGTATCGCCATCGCCCGCGCACTCTACGACGACCCGCAAATTTTGATATTTGACGAGGCTACGAGCGCCCTAGATAACGAAAGCGAACAGCAGATAACCAAAGCCATCGCGAATCTACAAAAAGAAAAGATAATATTTATCATCGCGCACCGCCTAAGCACGGTGCAAAATGCCGATAAAATAGCCGTTATCAGCGGCGGAAAAGTGGTCGGTTTTGATACCGACGAGGCGCTTAGCAAGAGCTGCGAAATTTACGCGAAACTAAAAGGCGAAGCCCTTGTTTAAGCCTAAATTTGATAAAATCGCTCAAAATTTAAGGATAAAATTTGAATTACGAAACGCTAAAATCCATATTTTTTAAATTTGACCCCGAAACCGCTCACAAAATCGTAGAAAAAACGCTAAGTATCTCAGACTGCGTATTTCCGGGACTTTATAGTATCGTTGCCAAAAACTGCGTCGTCACGGACGCGGCTCTTTCGCAAAATTTGCTAGGAACTAGCTTTTTAAACCCAGTAGGAATCGCCGGCGGCTTTGATAAAAACGCCACCATGCTGCGTCCGCTAGTAGCGCTAGGATTTGGGCACGTGGAGTTTGGTACCGTGACGCCAAAAGCGCAAGAGGGCAACGCAAAACCGCGCCTTTTTCGCCTAATCGAAGAAGAGAGTATCCAAAACGCAATGGGTTTTAACAACGAGGGCGCAGACGCCCTTAGCGCGCGCGTCGGCAAGCTCTATCCGTTTGCGATACCGCTTTTTGCCAACATCGGTAAAAACAAAATCACTCCTAATGAAGAAGCGATAAAAGACTATGAAATTTTAGTCGCTAAATTTAACGAAATTTGCGACTGTTTCGTCATCAACGTCTCCTCGCCAAATACTCCGAATTTACGCGAACTACAAGAAGAAAGTTTTATAAAAGATCTATTTGCACGCCTATCGCCGATCGCAAAAAAGCCGATAATCTTTAAAATAGCGCCCGACATGGACGACGACAAGGCCGTACAGATCTGCAAAACGGCCGTAGAAAGCGGCGCGAAAGGCGTAATCGTAAATAATACGAGCGTGGATTATTCGCTATCAAAATCCCCGAATTTGCAAAATTTCGGCGGACTAAGCGGCAAGGTTATCGCTAGACGCTCGCGCGAGCTTTTTAGCGCGGTGGCTAGCGAGCTTTACGGCAAGACGGTTTTGATCGCAAGCGGCGGCATAGACAGCGCCGAGGAGGCATACGCACGCATAAAATCGGGCGCAAATTTGGTTCAAATTTACACTTCCTTTATATTTAAAGGCCCAAACGTCGCAAAACAGATAAACGAAGGTATTTTAAAGCTTTTAAAAGAGGATAATTTCGCCTCGATTAGCGAAGCGGTGGGCTGCGATATAAAAAACAAAATTTAAGGAAATTTATGCTTATAAAATACTCCAAAATAAAGCTCAAAAACGGCTTTGAGATCTATCACATCCCCGCTAGCAAGGGCTCTAGCGTCATCAGCGTGGACGTGTTTTACCGTGTGGGCTCGCGAAACGAAACCATGGGCAAAAGCGGCATCGCACACATGCTAGAGCACTTAAATTTTAAATCTACGAAAAATATGAAAGCGGGCGAATTTGACGAGATCGTAAAGGGATTTGGCGGCGTAAATAACGCTAGCACGGGCTTTGATTATACGCATTACTTCGTCAAGTGCTCAAAAGGCAACCTAGACGAGGCGCTTAGGCTTTATGCTGATATAATGGAAAATTTGAGCCTAAAAGATAAAGAATTCCAGCCCGAGCGCGACGTCGTGACCGAGGAGCGCAGATGGCGCACGGACAACTCTCCGATCGGCTTTTTGTACTTTACTCTCTTTAACGTCGCTTTTAGCTATCACCCGTATCACTGGACTCCGATCGGCTTTATCGGCGACATCAGAAACTGGACGATAGATGATATAAAAGAATTTCACGAGACGTACTATCAGCCGCAAAACGCGATGCTTCTAATCAGCGGCGACATCGATAAAAAAAGCGCGTTTGAGCTAGGTAAAAAGCGCTTTGAAAATATAAAAAACAAAAAACCGCTACCTAAGTTGCACTGCATCGAGCCTGAGCAAAACGGCGCAAAAAGAGCTGAAATTTACAAGGATAGCAAAGTAGAGATGCTAGCGCTCGCCTTTAAAATCCCGCCGTTTAATCACGAAGATCAGCCTGCGTTAGGTGCGCTAGCCGAGTATCTAGGCAGCGGGCAAAGCTCTGTTTTGCAACGCGTTTTGATAGATGAAAAATACCTCGTAAACAGCGTGGACGTCTATAATATGAGCAACATCGACGAGAGCTTGCTCATCGTGCTAGCAGTTTGTAATCCAGGCGTCAAGGCAGAGGCGGTAGAGGACGAGATCTGGCGAGTGCTTGAAAACGCAAAAACGCAAAAAATCGACGAAGACGAGATAACCAAGATAAAAAATAGCTTAAAAAGCAATCTTATTTACTCGCTAGATAGCGCGTCGAAGGTGGCGAATTTATACGGCGGATATCTCGTTAGAGGCGATATAAAGCCGCTTTTTGAGCTGCCGGAAAAAACAGCCGCGCTAAAACCGGCCGATCTAAACGAAATTTGCAAAAAATACGCGAGAAAAGAAAAATCCACGACGATCATCCTAAGAAAGGAAAAAAGTGAATAAAAAAGCAATAACGGGCGCTATGACGGCGCTGATTACGCCTTTTAAAGACGGTAAATTAGACGAAATCGGTTATGAAAAGTTAATCAAAAGACAAATCGCAAACGGCATCGACGCGGTCGTACCCGTAGGCACGACGGGCGAGAGCGCGACGCTAACGCACGACGAGCATAGAATTTGCATCGAAATCGCCGTAAATACCTGCAAAAATACCGGCGTAAAAGTACTAGCGGGTGCGGGTAGCAACGCCACTCACGAGGCGGTAGGCCTTGCAAAATTCGCGCAAGATCACGGCGCAGACGGCATCCTCTCGGTAGCCCCATACTACAACAAACCGACGCAAGAAGGCCTATACCGCCACTACAAAGCGATCGCTTCAAGCGTCGAAATCCCGGTGCTACTCTATAACGTCCCGGGCCGCGTGGGCGTAGATATCCAGCCGTGCACGGTTTTTAGACTGTTTAAAGAGTGCGAGAACGTCTACGGCGTAAAAGAAGCCACCGGCAGCATCGAGCGCTGCGTCGATCTGCTCGCGCACGAGCCAGGTCTATCCGTCATCAGCGGCGAGGACGCGATAAACTACCCTATCCTCTCAAACGGCGGCAAGGGCGTGATCTCGGTCACGGCGAATTTACTCCCGGACGAAATCTCAAATTTGACCCACTTTGCGCTAAAAGGCGAATTTGCGCGCGCAAAAGCCATAAACGATGATCTTTATGCGGTTAATAAAATAATGTTTTGCGAGAGTAACCCGATCCCGGTCAAAGCCGCGATGTATATCGCAGGACTCATATCAAGTCTCGAGTACCGCCTGCCGCTTTGCGAGCCGAGCGCCGAAAATCTCAAAAAAATCGAACAAACCATAAAACAATATAACATAAAAGGATTTTAATGAACTGCGAAAACGAATTTAAAGGCAAAACTCTAGTAATCAGCGGCGGAACGCGCGGCATCGGACGCGCCATCGTGGAGGAATTCGCCGCAAAGGGCGTAAACATCGCCTTTACATACAACTCAAACGAAGAGCTAGCCAAAACCCAGGCCGCCGAGCTCGAGGCGACGTACGGCATAAAAGCTAGAGCCTACGCGCTAAACATACTAGAGCCCGAGACCTACAAAGATCTATTTTTAGAGATCGACGCAGACTTTGACCGTATAGATTTTTTCGTATCAAACGCCATCATCTCGGGTCGCCCGGTAGCAGGCGGATATACTAAATTTATGAAACTTCGCCCTCGCGGTATCAATAACATTTTCACCGCGACAGTAAATGCATTCGTAGTGGGCGCGCAAGAAGCCGCAAAACGCATGGAAAAAACGGGCGGCGGCAGTATCATCTCGCTATCATCGACGGGCAATCTAGTTTACATAGAAAACTACGCAGGCCACGGCACCGCAAAAGCTGCGGTAGAAGCCATGGCGCGCTATGCGGCGACCGAGCTTGGCGAAAAAAACATCCGCGTAAACGTCGTTAGCGGCGGTCCTATCGAGACGGACGCACTGCGAGCCTTTACTAACTATGAGGAAGTACGCGACAAAACAGCCGAGCTAAGCCCGCTAAATCGCATGGGGCAGCCAACAGATATCGCCGGCGCATGTTTGTTTCTCTGCAGCTCAAAAGCTAGCTGGGTCACGGGCCACACCTTCATCATTGACGGCGGTACTACGTTTAAATGAAAAAAGCGAATTTAGCCTGCGCTCCTTTGCTGGTTGCTTGCATTTTGGGCAAATTCGGCACTATAAATTTAACGCGCTTGCAGGCTAAATTTGATAAAAATTTAAAATTTACAAGCAAATTTTGCGGCGCGGACGGTTTTTTAAACCTAATCCAAATTTGCTCAAATTTGACGAAGCTTCGAGCAAATTTGAGCAAAGCGAAAATAAAAAACCGACAAAATCAAGCCAAAACAAGGCCAGCGATTTTTTCGCCGACTCCCGCGCTGAGCCGTCAAAATTTAAACTCCGAAATCAAAAAGAAAGAACAAATAAATGAGCCTAAATTTACCAAACGCCCTAGCCTTCCTGCGCGTATTTCTAGCGCCTCTGATGTTTTGGCTGCTACTTAGTGTAAATTCCTTTTCAGGCGTGCACGTTAGCTGGATGAACTACTTTGCCGCGCTTGTATTTGTGATCGCTAGCGTTACGGACTTTTTCGACGGATTTATCGCGCGCGCATGGGATCAAAAGACCAAACTTGGAGCCGTGATCGACCCGCTTGCCGATAAAATGCTAACTTTGGGCGCATTTTTAGGGCTCATGATGATAGACCGCGCGAGCCCGTGGGCGGTGTATCTCATACTAGTTCGCGAGTTTTTTATCACGGGATTTCGCGTCGTGATGGCGGGCGAAGGCGTAGAGGTCGCCGCGTCGATGGCGGGCAAGGTTAAAACCGTTTGCCAGATGGTCGCGATCGGCTTTTTAACCATGCAGTGGCCTTTTGGCGAGTTTTTACTCTGGCTTAGCGTCGCGCTGACGCTGTATTCGGGCTTTGAGTACGTAAACGCTTATGTAAGGCACGTTAAAAATCAAGCCAAAAAGGCGTAAATTTGAGAACAGGAAACGCCATAATCTATCTAGCTAGTTTCGTCGTGGTAGCAGCCGGGTTAAAGGCTGCTAGCGTCGTAGTTCTGCCATTTTTAATGGCGGTTTTTATCGCTATCGTGGCGACGCCTGCGATAAATGCGCTAGAAAAGCTCAAATTTCCGCGCGTTTTAGCCTTTGCACTAGTTACCGCAGTCGTGTTTTTATCGCTTGGTTTTATCGCAAACACCGTGCTAAAGACGATCAACGGGCTAGTTAGCTATATGCCCGAGCTTCAGAGCAAATTTAAAGCCCTCGCCGATCACTATCACCATATACTAGCTAGCCGCGGCCTCATTGACCCAAACAGCGTTGCCGCGCCAGCAGACTTTGATATCAATAAACTTTTTGCCGTACTGGGCGGATTTTTAAGGAGCGGCACAGAGCTTGCCTCAAAGAGCTTTTTTGTCTTTTTACTCGTTACTTTTATGCTTTTTGAGGTGCAGGTATTTTCTCAAAAAGTCGAGTATTTTGCGAGTAAAAATCCGCAAACAAACCAGATCGTAGACAGGTTTATATCAAATCTCAAACGCTATCTCGCGATCAAGTCCGCAGCATCGTTTGCGACGGGCGTTTTTATATTTATCGGGCTAAATTTCATCGGCGTGCCTTACGCGCCGCTTTGGGGGATTTTGGCTTTCGTGCTAAACTTTGTCCCGACGATCGGCTCCATCATCGCGGCCGTTCCCGCGCTTTTGGTGGCGCTTTTGCTAAACGACGCGGCGGCTTGCGCTTGGACTGCGGCGCTGTATGCAGTCGTAAATGTCGTCATCGGCAACTTTATCGAGCCTAAATTTCTTGGCAAAGGCCTTGGTATCAGCACGCTTGTCGTGCTTTTGAGCCTACTTTTTTGGGGATTTTTGTTCGGCATCGGCGGTATGTTTTTGGCCGTACCGCTTACGATGAGCCTAAAGATCGCGCTTGACGCAAACCCGAGCACGAAATTTATCGCCGTTTTGCTCAGCGATAAACTCGAGCGGTAAAATCAAATTTAAAGGTAAATTTTGAAAAGCATTATCTTTGTGGCGGCGTTGCTAGCCATCGGCATTTATGCGTATTCTTGGCACTTTTTGATCACGGTTTTGGTGATTAGCTTTCTTATATTTTTTCACGAGTTTGGGCATTTTTTGGCCGCTCGCATGTTAAAAGTCGGCGTGCTAAAATTTAGCGTGGGCTTTGGGCAAAGCATCTACTCAAAAAACATCGGCGGCACCGAGTACGCCATCAGCGCGATACCGCTTGGCGGCTACGTGAGCCTAAAAGGACAAGAGGACGCCAAGCCGGGGCTAAAAAACGAGGATGCCGACAGCTACACGAGACTCAGCCCTCTTGGACGCATTTTCATCCTTTTTGCCGGACCGTTTTTTAACTTTGCCTTGGCATTTTTTATCTTTATCGCGCTCGGACACATCGGCGTTGAAAGGCTAGCTCCAACCGTGGGCAAGGTGCTGGAAAACTCCTCCGCGGCAAGTGCAGGACTGCAAAAAGGCGATAAAATTTTAAACATAAACGGCATCAAAATCAGCGAATGGGACGAGATAAGCAAAAACGTAAATTTAACATCCACCGCGATCACGCTCGAGCGCGCGGGCGAAATAAAAACGATAAATTTGACGCCTAAAATCGGGCAGAGCGTAACGATATTTGGCGAAAAGATAGAAAAACCGCTCATCGGCATTTCGCCTTCAGGCGAGGCCGTCACGATACGAAACACCGGCCTTAGCTCGCTCAAATTTGCACTCGTTGAGACCGTAAACGCCTCAAAGCTCATATTTACAGGGCTTAAAAAGCTCATCGCGGGCGTCGTACCGCTAAAAGAGATGGGCGGCATCATCCAGATCACCGACATCACCTCAAAGGCCGCAGGCATCGGCGTCTCGACCCTACTCATCATCGCCGCGCTGATCTCTGTAAATTTAGGCGTGCTAAACCTGCTGCCTATCCCGGCGCTTGACGGCGGACATATATTTTTCAACCTTTATGAGCTCATTTTCCGCCGCGAGATGAACGAAAAAGTCTATATCGGCCTCACCTACTGCGGCTGGGCGTTTTTGCTCTGCCTGATGGCGTTTGCGACCTTTAACGACGTGATGCGCCTAAGCGGAGCGGGACAATGAAACTCGCGCAAATTTTAGAACGCATCGAAAACGCGCGTACGGGCGAGTCCGTAAAGCTAATCGCCGTGAGCAAAAACGTAACGACTAAAGAGGTTTTAGAGCTTTTTAGGCAAGGACAAACGAGCTTTGGCGAAAACCGCGTGCAAGAGCTCAAAAATAAGAGCGAAATTTTATCGAATTTGCCGATCGAGTGGCACTTCATCGGACGGCTTCAAAGCAACAAAATAAATCATCTCTTAGCGCTCAAACCCGCTCTTTGGCAAAGCTGCGAGAGCGTAGAAGCCGCGCTTGCGGTGGATAAGAGACTTAGCTGCGAGCTGCCTTGCCTATTGCAGATAAACTCAGCGCGCGAAGACACGAAACAAGGCATCTTGCCCGAGGCCGCCGAGACTGCATTTTTACAAATCGCGCAGGAGTGTAAATTTCTAAAACCCATCGGCGTGATGAGTATCGGCGCGCACGTAGAGGACGAAAAGGTTGTACAAAAGAGCTTTGAGACTACGCGTAAAATTTACGAAAATCTGCAACCCCACGGCGCAGGGATTTGCTCGATGGGTATGAGCGGCGACTTTGAACTAGCGATAAAATGCGGCTCGAATATGATTCGTTTGGGGTCGATTTTATACGCGTAGATCAGTCGCGATCAGTATAAATTTAGAAAAATCTACCTAAAAAGGAGCCAAAAATGGGCTACGACGTGAGTTATCATCCGATCAACGAAAACGAGATAAAGCAGTGGTATTTTGACGCGTTAAAAAGCGCGAGAGAGGGCGACTGGTCGGTCGCGCAAAGGCGCGCAAAAGAGTACGGCATAGAGGATTTTTACGCGCAAAAGTACATCGATACTCTTAAAATCGCGCTTGAAACCAAAGATGACGAGAGCTTTTCGACGGGGCACGGCTACATACTCGCCGCCGTGCAGGGATTTTTTAGAAAATATTTCTACACGCGCGGCACGGCGTTTGGCTTTTTGGCGCATGAGCATAGCGAATTTAAGCGGTATCTAAGCGACATAAGCGGCGTTATACCGCCTGAAATAAAAGCTAAATTTACCGGCGAATTTGACGGAAACTACTCGTCGGGCGCGTTTATAAGCGCGGCAAATTTGGCTAAATTTTGGCAGGATTACAACGCAGGCGGCGATATCAAGCAAAAAACGGATAATTTTTACGCGCAAAATTTGCCCGCATTTTTGAGCGCGGTTAAATTTAGCGTAGAAAACGGCTACGGACTGCTTGAGGCAACCGACGTCATCGTGCCAAACCCGCTCGATCTAAACAAGTCCGAGTGCTACTCAAACCTTTTTAACTGCGATCCCGAAGGCGCGTTTATCTACGCCGATACGGCGGCGCAGCAGCTAAGCGAAGCGATGAAGCTGGATAAAAAGAAAAACGAAAGCGATAAAAACGAAGGCTCAGGCGGCTTTTTCGGCGCTATAAAGAAACTTTTCGGGAAATAAAATTTTGTATTTTAAGCTCAGAAATTCGGACAAAAAATTATGATTTTTTTAGTTTTTAAATTTAGAGATACCGTAAGTAATTTTTACTGAAAAATGGCTATCTAAATTTGACGTAAATTTGTTAATTTAGCAACCAAAAACCGCTCCGCAAATTTAAGTAGCGAAGCGGCGGGAAGTAGAAAATTAAAAATTAGACTTGTTTTGCTCAACCCATTTGTCGATGCGTTTTGCGTAGTTTTCATCGCCCTTAACGTCAAGCGCAAGACCGATAAATTTGCCGTTTAATAAAAATGCGGAGTGGTTAAATTTATATCCATCCACGTCGCTAGCGCCGAAAATTTGCGCATCTTTTAGATACGGTAGAAAATCCACCGCGCCGCTAAAAAGCGTCTGCGGGTGGTTGGCTTGATTGCCGATGGCTACGATGGCGGCTTTTTTGCCTTTGCTTCCGGCTTTTAAAAGCGGCAGTTTCTCCGCCCAGTCAGACTGCAACTCGCCGTCGCCGTAGCTAGGCGCCGCTACGATGATGACGTCAAATTTAGCAAAATCCTCCGCTCCAGCGCCCTTTACGTCTATTAGCTGAGCTCCTATTTTGCCGGATAGATACTCGCACGCGCTCTTTGTGTGCCCCTTTGTCGTCGTGTAAAAAATACCAACGCTCATTTCGTTCTCCTTAAAATCAAATAAATTAATACCTGAATTATAACGAAATGATACTTAATTTATCTTATTTCAAATCACGCTTTTATTTGTCGTTTTCTATGCAAATTTTGGCGTATTTAATTCCCAGCTCATAAGCTTTTTCATTTTCGCCGTAAACTTTTTTAGGCACTTTTGAGAGCATTACGCGTTTAACCAACTCAGCATCCAAGCAACCGCTCATCTGCACGGCGACTGCGAGCGCGACGACGCTTTGGGTTATGACGTTGCCCACTTCGTCTTTAGCGATGGAGATGATCGGTATTTCGTAGATTTTCCACCGTTTTTTATCCTCGTCGCTAGCGCGTACTAAATTTGGCTCCACGACGATGATGCCGCCCTCTTTTACGCCGTCTTTAAACTGCTCGAAGCTAACCTGCGCGGTAGCGAGCATAAACTCGATCTCGCCCTCGTTTGCGTACGGGTAAAATATCTCGCGCTCGCTCAAAATGATATCGACCTTCGTCGGTCCTCCGCGTACCTGCGAGGTATAGGTCGAGGCCTTGACGCCGTATCCGCCCTCCTCGATCTTGGCCGCGGCTAAAATTTCGCCGGCTAGTATCACGCCCTGGCCGCCCACTCCGACGAATCTTAACTGCCTTTTCATTTTAGCGCTCCAAAGTCTATTTTCTCGCCGTCTCTAGCGGCTTTTATCACCATGTCGTAGGCCTTCGTGTACTCCATGCGCGACTCGTCTTTATGCAGCACTCCGAGTGGAAATTTACCCTCGCGCTCGTCCTCGCTCATCGCATCAAATTTAGCCTTACTCACCGTGCGACCGTCGATCCATTCGAGCATTTGCGTAGCTTGGCCCATTTTGTTTTTGCGGCCTAGATTTATGTGGCAGTTTGAAAATACGTCAAAAAAGCTGTATCCGTCGTGCTCGAAGCCATCGGCAAATATCTTTTCCAGCTTTGCCGGCTCTATCACGCTGCTGCGCGCTACAAATGTCGCTCCTGCGGCGGTTGCGAGCTTGCACGCGTCAAAATTCGGATCTACGTTACCGTACTGCGCCGTCACCGTCCAAAACCCGGTCGGCGTGGTCGGGCTAGTTTGGGAGTTCGTTAGTCCGTAGATGAAATTATTTATCAAAACGTGGTTTAAATTTATATTTCTGCGGCATCCGTGGATCGTGTGATTACCCCCTATTGCTAGCCCGTCGCCGTCGCCGGTTACTACGATGACGTGTTTATCGGGGTTTGCGAGCTTGATACCCGTAGCATAGGCTATCGCGCGCCCGTGCGTGGTGTGGACGGTGTTGCAGTTGATATATGAGCTAAAGCGCCCCGAGCAGCCGATGCCCGAGACCACGCACACGTCGTTCATATCCCAGCCGAGCTTATCTATCGCGCGGATTAGCGCCTTTAGTATCACGCCGTCGCCGCAGCCCCAGCACCACAGAGTCGGCATTTTGTCCGTGCGTAGGTAGTTATCGTAGTTAAATGCCATCAAATTCTCCTATTTTTTGCGCGATTTCTTGCGGGCTGATCGGGCGGCCGTTGGCTTTTAGCAGCGTCTTAAAGTCCTCTCTTAGCGTAGTTTTGATTATCTCGCCCGCATACTGGCCCAAATTTAACTCGCAAATCAAAATTTTGCTAAATTTAGCCGAGATTTCGCGTAGTTTTTTGCTCGGCGTCGGAAATAGCGTGATAGGCTTAAAAAGCCCTACTTTCACGCCTTTTTCGCGTAAATTTAGCACCGCTTCCTTTGCCGCGCGAGCCACGGAGCCAAACGCGATAATGCAAATCTCCGC
This sequence comes from uncultured Campylobacter sp., assembly GCA_963519525.1. Classification (GTDB taxonomy): domain Bacteria; phylum Campylobacterota; class Campylobacteria; order Campylobacterales; family Campylobacteraceae; genus Campylobacter_A. The sequence continues at coordinate 1,000 of CAUQOI010000010.1, read as the reverse complement.
GTCATCAAGCATAAACTCCTCGCAAAGCTCAAACTCGTGCGCGTGCGCGTTTATTTTGTTAAAAAGGCGCTTAATGTTGTAGTCCACGACCACGCCGTCCTCGGTCGGAAAGCCCGTCTCGCCGTGATGCAGGCCCGTGACGTGATAGCGGTAACCGCCGAAAAATTTATTTAGCACGGCAGGCTCGTCGGCTGCGGCCCTGTACGGGCGGTAGTCCGCGTGATCGCCGCTAAACTGCTTGCGCGAGTAGATCTCTAGCTCGCTAATCTGCGGCAATACGGCCTTTGCGTGCATGTGCCCGATCGTTTCATCCAGCAGCAAAAACACGGGCGTCATGAACCTCTCGGCGAGATTAAACGCGCGAACGGTCTGCGTATAGCACTCCTCTAGGCTTGAGGGCGCGATAACGATGCTGTTTACGTCGCCATGGGTCGGGTTTTTCGCCTGGAGTAAATCGCCCTGCGCCACGCGGGTAGGCAAACCCGTACTAGGGCCGCCGCGCATGACGTTTACGATCACCAGCGGCACCTCCGCGATGAATCCTAGCCCGATCTGCTCGGCCTTTAGTGAGATGCCGGGACCCGAGCTTGCAGTCATCGCCTTTGCGCCGCTCATCGAGGCTCCAAACGCCACCGAGATGCCCGCGATCTCGTCCTCCATCTGGATAAATTTGCCGCCGTGCTTTGGTAGCAAGACGCTTAGTTCGTGCGCGATCTCGCTGCTTGGCGTGATCGGGTAACCGCCGAAAAAGTTGCACCCGCACTCCACCGCCGCAAGCGCGACCAGCTCGTTTCCGCTAGCGATGATCTCTCTTTTGCCGCCGTTATTATTTAAAAATTCGCTCATTGTCCCGCCTCTAATTTTTCAAATTTATTCTCTTTTACGGCGGTCGCGCGCTCTTTACTTTCGGCGGTTAGTTTGGCGAATTTAAATCCCTTCTCCGCCACATAAATCGCAAAATCGGGGCAGTGCAGCTCGCACTCTCTGCACCCGATACAGG
>CAUQOI010000009.1:0-35142 GCA_963519525.1 uncultured Campylobacter sp. | reverse complement strand
CCCCCTAGCAGCGCCACGATGCCAGTCGCCACGTTTTCTTTGGGTATGCCGTATAGCTGCTCGACGCTGCCGTTTAGCTTATCTATGCCCTCTACTAGCAAGCGCCGCCCCTCGTCTTGCTGCGCGGCAGGAAAAAGCTGCGCTATTTGCTCTATGCCGTCCATATCCAAAAAATGATCTCCAGCTCGTACCAGCGCGCCCGTATAGAGTATATCGGTCTTGATATCTTTGACATAGGCGGAATCATCGGGTGGATTTAGATTTTTTCTTGCTTCATTCATAGCGCGGTTATACGCATCCTGCCGCAACCACTGCTCGTTAAAATCGATATAATCGATAACATAAAACGCCTGCGCGCTACTAAAACACATCACCGCTCCAAGCGCCGCCACGCCGACTCGAATCTTGCCTAAAATTTTCATAAAACGCCTTCGAAAATAAAATTTCATGCGACGCTGCCGCATTGCCGGCATTATACCTAAAATAACGCGGCTGCGATATTTTTTTATTCTGATTGCCTTTATGCCGCCGCGCAGACGGAGGCCAAGGGCGTGCAAATTTATCATCCAAAGGATTTTCTATAAACGCACGGCAAGGAGTCAATTTTCGCGCTCTGGTTCAAATTTGACTCCGCTAGCAGCCTAAATTTACTAGCCGCTCCGCCCGCAAAATCGGCGCTAAAATTTAATCCCTCGCACGACCTGCGCGCCAAGACCCGTTTGCATATGCCGCAAAAACATCGCGTGATAAAAGTCCCCCTCGTGCCCCGGCGCATCGTAGGTGGCGACGAGATTTGCAGGTATGACGACTCTGCGCCTGATGTTTGCTTCGTTCGCGCCAAGCTTTAGGTGCGAGACTAGCTGATAGACACAAAGGTCGGTGCAGTCGCCCAGCACTACGAAGGTGTCGATCTGCGGATTTTGCGCGATAAATGCGTTAAATTCGGCGCAGTAAGCCGCGCTCAGGGAGTTTTTGCGAAAGATTTTTATCTCGTCAAAAAACGGCAGTTCGCGTAGCTGCGGTATCGTATTCGCGCCATCGGTGTCTTTGATAGCGTGCGGCGGAAATGCGTCAAATTCCGCGCAGTTTGCCTCGTGACTATCCTCGAGCAGCACGAGATTTCTCGCACCCGCCGCGTAAGCCGCGCTAAAAGTCCGCGCTATACCGTCCGCGATCGCGCCCACTCGCGGGCTAGCTAGCGGTCCGGTGCTGCAAAATCCCTCTATCATATCCACGCTGATAAAGGCGGTGTTTGCCGCGTCGCCCGCTAAAAGTTCGCTAAATTTAATCTCCTTTAGCTCCTCAAACCACTTCGCCAAATCCTCTAAGATTTTCGCGTCAAATTTCATTTTCTCTCCTTGTGTTTTGGTTATTTTTACGTTTGTTGTTCGTCTCTTTGAAGCAAATTTTAAACCTCTCGTCGCCCTAAATTTTCTTAAATTTAAACTCCGCCTAGCCGCGCGTCTTTGCGGGCAAATTTACGCAAAAGCTCTTTGGCTCAAGCTCGATCTCGATACTGCCGCCATGCGCCTGGACGATCTGAAGGCACAGGTGCAGACCAAGGCCGTTGCCCTTTAGTTTGCTTGTTTTAAAGGGCTCAAAGACCATGGCTTGGTTTTTGATCGGCGCGCCGCTATCGGTCACGGTAAATTTATGCTCGCCCTCGCGCTGCTCGTAGTCTATGCGCACCCAGCCCTCGTCGTCCTCGTTTTCCTCGACTGCATCGATCGCGTTAAACAGCATATTTTGAAACACCATCGCGAGCAGATCGCGGTCGCCCACATAGGGCAGGTCGGGGAAATTTAGGCTAAATTTGATCTCCTTGCCGTATGTGTAGCACTCTATCGCTGCCTCGCACTCGCTTTTTAGCTCTGCTAGGTTAAATTCGCGCGCGTTTATCGTTAGGCCTTTGGTAAAAAGCAAGGTGGCCTTGATGATTCGCTCGACGCGCCAGATGGCCTTTTGCATCTGTTCGACGACGGGGCGAGCGCGCTCGTCGGCTTTTTTTATCAGCGTGGAGGCTAGCAGCGAGATCGAGCCCACGGGGTTGCGTATCTCGTGGGCGAGGTGGGCTGCGACCTGACCCATCGAGGCTAGGCGCTCGGTGCGTTTTTCGGTCGTTATGTCGGTTGCGGAGATGATTTTTTTGCCCTCTTTTTGGGCGATTTTGATGAGATAGATTTGCCCCGCGGCGCTTATCTCGCCCTCATCTTGCGGGATAAATTTTAAAATTTGCCCGAGTTTTAGAGCTTCTGAGTTTTGTAAAAATATCTCGCCCGCCTCATCCAAAACCCAGATCGCATTGGGCAAAATCTCCACGATATCTTTGATGAAGCCTTGCAAATTCGCATACGATGCGGTTAGGTTTTTATACTCGCGCTCTATCAGATAGGTTTGCTCGATCAGGCTTTTTAGTCCGTCCTGGACGCTGGTTTTATCGATCTGGGTCATAAAAGCTCCTCGAAATTTTCTAAATCAAAAAGTAAAATTCGGTCGTTTTTTAGGCGGCGCACTTCGTTGCTAAAGCCGCTTTTGGAAAATAGCGCGACAGCGTCGGGCTCAAAGCCTAGGCGTTCGCATTTTTTAAGGAGTAAATTTACCACGTTTTTGCAAATTTTATGCTCTTTAAATTTAGCTTCTCCGACGACTATGCGACCTTCGATACTCAAAAATATATCTATCTCGATATTTTTCGCCCACAGGCTCCGCACCCGCGCAGGCTGGGCACCTAGTCTAAACGCCAAAAGCTCGCGGCAAAGCAGCTCAAAGCCAAAGCCCGCGTACGAGTCAAACTCTCGTCTGATAATCTCCATCAGTGCGGCCTTTTCTCCGTTTTTTAAAAGGGCTAAATTTGGCTCGATGAAATAAAACCAAAACCTAGTAAAATTGTCGTTAAAGACCACTTTATCCTGCGCCTTATCGCGCTCGGGTAGCTTTTTGGCTTTTTGATATTTGCTTTTTACGCGCGGTTTTTCTAGCGTCTTTTCGATGCTAACTACGCCTGAGTTGATCACAGCGGCGTAAATTTTTAGGATGAGAGGGCGGGGCAGAAATTTATTTAGAGCGTATTTTTTGCGGTCGTTTTTAGCAAGCTTGCAAAGGGCAAATTTAAGTTCGTTTTCAAAAGGCGCGTCAAAGCTAAATTTGAGCGACAAATCCTCAAATTTATCTAAAATTTCTTTTTCTATCGCCTCGAAAATATCGTAATAATTCGCTTCAAATTCTAGCGCGTCAAAGACTAGATGAAAGTAAATAAGCTGCAAGATATCAAGGTGCTTAAAGCGCGCGTAGCTTGATTTTAAGGTGTAGATTTTTGCTCCTTTTTAGCCCATTTTAGCACAACTTTGGTTATAATCTCTTTTTTTATAAGGAAAAATTTTGGTTAGCATCGACGAAATCAGGAAAAATATTATTTTAAAAAAAGGCGTGCGCTACTTTGACTACACGGCCTCGGGTCTAGCCTACGCACCTATCGAGCGTAAGATCGCAAAATACCTAAAAACCTACGCCAACACGCACTCAGAAAGCGCCTCAAACGCGCTAAAGACGCAAAAACGCTACGAAAAAGCAAGGCAGAGCCTAAAAGACGCGCTGGGGCTTGACGAGCGATTTTATCTGATCTCAGCCGGCTGCGGCGCGACGGGAGCGATAAAGAAATTTCAGGAAATCATGGGGCTTTATCTACCGCCTATGAGCGCGAACCGCCTAGGCGAGGAGAGTCTAAAGGGCGCAAATTTGCCCCTCGTCATCATCTCGCCCTACGAGCACCACTCAAACGAAGTCAGCCTGCGCGAGGGGCTGTGCGAGGTCGTGCGCATACCGCTAAGCAAGAGCGGGGAGATAAATTTCGGCAGGCTCGATCAACTGCTCAAAATCAACTCAAAGCGCGAGATCATCGGCTCTTTTAGCGCGGCCTCAAACGTCACGGGGATAATCAGCGACTACAAAAAAATCTACGTGATGATGAAGCGATACGGCGCGACCGTAGCCTTTGACGCGGCTAGTTTTAGCTCGCACGACAACCTCGACGCGGACTACTTCGACGCGCTATTTCTCTCACCGCATAAGCTTTTAGGAGGCGTGGGTAGCTGCGGACTGCTCGCGATAAAAAAGGAACTCGTAAAATCAGATAAACCGACCTTCGCCGCGGGCGGGACGGTTAGCTACGTGAGTCGCAGCTCGCATTTTTTCGCGCCAAGCGTAGAGCGCACCGAGGAGGGCGGCACCCAGCACGTGATGGGGCTGATCAGAGCCGCGCTAGCATACAGACTGCGAAACGAAGTCGGACTAGACGTCATAAAAAGCCACGAGGATGAGCTAACAAAGCAGTTTTGCGAGGGGCTGGATAAGATCCCCGAGGTCGTGAGCTACTGCCCGCGCGGAGTGCCGAGACTGCCGATTTTCGCGTTTAACGTAAAAGGCGTTTCGCCGTATGATTTCGCCGAAGCGCTAAGCGAAGACTACGGCGTGCAGACACGCGCGGGGTGTGCCTGCGCCGGCCCGTACGGACACGATCTGCTCGGACTAAAAGACGATCAGAAATTTGATCAAAAACCCGGCTGGGTGCGCGTAAGCCTGCACTATTCGCACACGCCAAAAGACGTCGCCTATCTGCTAAAGGCCATCAAAAAAACTATCAAAAAATTTAAAACCAAAAAGGAAAAGAAATGAATAAAATTTTAGCCGCAGCCTTGTTTGCTCTTTGCGCCGTTTGTGCGCAGGCAAAGCCCTTTAGCCCCGAGCAGTACGCAAAAGTACTGCGCGAGTACAACTCCGTCGCGGGTGCGAACAACTACTTTGAAAGCGGTAAATTTAAAGAGGAATTTGAGCTTCGCAAAAAATACTGCGACGATGGTCTAAGAGACGCGTGCGGCGATCTGGGATTGCTCTACGTTACGGGTCTAGGCGCGCCAAGAGATAGCAAAAGAGCTGGCGAACTACTCGAGTACGCCGCTAAAAACGACGAATTTAAGGCCATATCGCAGTACTACGAAGCCGCACTTGACATAGCTCGCGCGGCGGAAAAGTACCCGGACGACAAGGTCACGCAGCACCTAGGAGCCGAGTTTAAAAACTCGCTAGAGCAGTGCAAAGCCTACAAGGGCGACCGCCACGTGTGCTTCCGCGCGTTGGTGATCAGCGGCATGCTGCCAAAGGGCGAGGGCGGCCTCGGGCTATCTCAGGCCGAGTTTGCCAAGGCGTGGGAGGACATCGTCGTGAGCGACGTCGAGCGCAACGGCATGGACGACTCTAAGGTAAACTCGCTGGCAAAAGAGCTAGAAGGACTATCGGCACGCTAAATTTGCGGGCTTTTGCGGCGTAAATTTGCTTTTTTGATCAGGCGATCCGTCAAATTTAACCGTCCGCGCTTTTGTCTTTTTGCGGGCGGCTTCGCGTCTCATGTAAATTTAGATTACTTGGCTTAAATTTGACGCGTCGGCAATTGCTAGGCTTAAATTTGGGTCGATTTTTGGGTAAATTTATCGAGCGGTGCATAATTTGCTTTTGCCCAAATTTGACCGCCTTTTACGGATAAATTTAGCTCTTTCCTGATGGCATTTTGCCGCTTGCGAGCTTTTGCCCGGCGGGCTTTACGGCTATCTTTACGGCGTAAATTTGCTAAATTCTGCTAGCGCCCGGGCAAATTCGGTCGTCAGGCTTAAAGCCTTTGCTTGCGCTTTTTTGCGCGCGGTTAAATTTACGCGCCCGTGCAGGTTTTTTGTCTCGCTCAAATTTGACGTATTTTTGTGCCCAGCTCAAATTTGCTCGGCGTTAATTTTTACGAATTTACAAAAACTCTGGAGAAAATTTAGATGCGAGATTCGCGCGAGTTTCAGGTCTTAGCGGGCGAGGCAAAAAACGTGAGATGGAATGCGGCGACTGACGAGTGCGTTTTTGAGATAGATGGCGCGAAATTTAACGCTAAAATCGCTAAAGAGCGCCTCGTGCCTCGCGAAAATGACCGCCTAGCCGTAGCCTATGACGAGCAAAACGAGGTTTGGAATTTTAAAAATTTAACCTCGGGCAAGTGGCTCAAAAACTACTCTTGGCGCGCACACTTTATACTATCTTGGGCGGCGATATTTGATATCGTTCCGGGTAAAATTTTAGGCGCGATTTTTGCGATACCTATCATTTATCTAAGCAAGTATTTGTCCGAATTTGCAGGCATGACGGCCTTGTTTGCCTTTGTTGTTTGCTTATTTTTATCGCTGCCCTTTTTGCACATATATTGGAGCGAAAACAAAAGCTTAAGCGGCACTGTCGAGGCATATCTAGCTTTGAGAAAATTTTTAAAAGAGATGAAAAAATAAAATGACTCCAAATTTAAGCGGATTTTTTTGATGATAATGCAAAACGATTTAAAGCTACTCGGCGGCCGCGTAAATTCGCTTGAGTGCGTCTATAAAGACAAAAGCGGATTTGATTATAGCTTTAGCTTAGATGGGCAAATTTTAAACATCCGCTCACTGCAAAGCCCGCTCCTGCCGGTAAATGACGGCGACGAAACGCTGGTCGTTTGCGATAAAAAGGGGCGGGTTTTGGGGCTAAAGAATCGCTCCTTAAACTCTGCGGCCTGGTATGCCTACGAGCCTAGCTCCTTTTTTGCGGCTCTGTTTTTCGCGCTGTTTTTGTTGTTTGGCGCGGCTGGCGTTTGGGCGATTTTCTCGGGATTTGACGGACGGCAGCCGCTTTTTGGTACCTTGCTGCTAGTTTTTGGTTTCGGCTCTCTTGCCTTTGCTTGGTTTAAATATCACGGCGAGGCGTCTTTGGGTTTGCGCGTTAGGCTGATGCTCGGTGCCGTAAAAGAGCCCAAGTCTAGCGGCGAGGTTAGCGGCATGGTGCGCAATCTAAGGATTTTTGAAACGAAAGATAAAAGCTATTTTAGCGTCACGGTCGGCGATACGTTTTTGTGGGGTAGCAGCCCTAAAAAGCGCGCTCTGGAGCTAGCAAACGGCGACGAAGCGAGCGTGAAATACGAAAATTTCAAGGTTTTAGAGATACGAAATCTCAGCAAAAACCTGACGGCGAAAAAATCTCAAGGCTTTTTTGAGAGGGTGTTTTGGTTTAACGTTGATATCGCGATCAGCCTTTGCGCGGGACTTGTTTTGCTCTATGCGGGGACGATGGATTTTTGGTTTTCGCCTTTTGCGGGGATTGCCGGCTTGATAATCTTGCTCGGCGGAGTCTGCTTTAACGTGTTTTATAAAAAAGATTAGCCTTCGGCGTAACTTGGCAAATTTGGCGCGGAGATTTTAAATTTGAGTCTGGCCGCCGTAAAATTGACGCTCAAATTCGGCGTAAAATTTGAGTATCGTAAGCGGGGTCGTCAAATTTAAAGTTGCCTCATTTTGTAAAAATGCTTGCAAATTTTGCCGGGCGGCAAATCGCGGATATAGCGGCGATAAAGCTTAAATTTAGCGCGAGCTCCGTGATTTAAACGAGGCAAATTTACGCACGGCAAGGCTAACTGCGCCCGCTAAATTTAGCCTAAATTTCGCAAAAACTCCGCGTATTCTCTGGCGCCGCGCTCTAAATCGTCCTGGCTTGATACGTAGTCCACGCCCGGAGTCTCCTCGGCGCCGTAAAATGCGAAAAAGCCGCGGTAATCGGCGCGAAAATAGTATTTAAACGCAAGCTCAAACGGCGTAAGAACCTCGCGCAAGCTAAAATGATAGCGTCCTTGCGGGCAGTAATCGCTCTTTTTGATGCCTGCGGTCACGGCTAGCGCCACCTTGCGCCCCGCTATGCCGTCCGAACCGCGTCCGTAGGCAAAGCCGTGCGTCATCACCGTGTCGATCCATGATTTTAAAATCGGAGGACAGGAGAAATTGTGAAGCGGAAACTGCAAAACAAGGGCGTCGTGGGCCCTGATGAGCTCTTGCTCGCGCGCGGCGTCGATATTGCCGTCCGCGTAAACCTGCGTCAAATCATGAATGCTAAAGCGCTGCGGCTCTTTGAGAGCCTCTTGTAGCAGGCGTTTGTTTATGACCGAGTTTTGGATGTCTGGGTGGGCTAGGATGATTAGAGTTTTCATTTTTTCTCCTTTTTGATCAAGCAAATTTTATCGGACTTTGCTTAAATTTGAGCGGAGCATTGCGCGGACTAATAACGCAAATTTGACGCAAATTTAGCGTATTTTTACAAAAACGCTTGCAAATTTCGCAGATTTTCTTTTATGGATGCTGGGCGGTAGAGCGCCGAGATAACGGCGATATAGTCTGGATTTAGCGCGACGATTTGCGCGATATTTGCTACGTTTATACCGCCGATCACGCAAACGGGGATACGTAAAATTTCCTTCGCGCGCATTATAGTTTCAAATTTGCAAAGCGGAGCGTGCGGTTTGGTCGGGCTCGCAAACAGGGCGCCAAATGCCGCGTAAGAAGCGCCCTCATCCTGCGCTTTTAGGGCTAAATTTAGATCGTCGTAGCAGCTAACGCCGATGAAAGCGTCATCGCCTAGGATCTTGCGAGCTACTTTTACTCCGCCGTCGTCTTTGCCGATGTGCACGGCGTTCGCGCCTATTTTGGCGGCAAATTTTACGTCGTCGTTTACGATAAATCTCGCTCCGTAGCGCTCGCAAAGCTCTTTTAGAGCAGTCGCTACGCGCTCGTTTTTAGGCTCAAGCTTGGTGCGGTACTGTAAAAACTTCACTCCGCACTCTAGTAGCTCGCGAGTTTGTTCGAGTATGCTATTTTCGGGCGTTAGGACGTCGTCCGTGATAGCGTAAATTTCAGACATTTTCGCCCGCGGCTTTGTGATCTAGCAGCCTCGCGCCGAAATTTGAACCGTGAGCGTTTTTGATCGCGTTTGCGACGAAGGCTTTGGCGCACCTGATCGCCGTTATCTCGTCTGCCCCGCACGCTAGGGCACAGGCGATAGCCGCGGAGAAGCTGCAGCCCGCGCCGTGCATGATAGTAGGATGCTCTAGCGGCTCATTAAATTTAACTATCTCGCCGCTTTTTTTATAAAGCGTGTCCTCGCAAATCTCGCTTGTTTGCGTGCGTTTTAGCACCACGTCGCAAGGTAAATTTGCGCCTAAATTTAACCTCTCGCCGTCAAAATTTAACCCCAAAATGCGCGCTTCGTATAAATTCGGCGTTGCGATGCGGGCGAGGCTTAAAAGTTCTTTTAGTGCGTTTATGGCGCCCTCTTGCAGCAGCTTGGCGCCCGATTTCGCCACGCAGACGGGATCTATCACGGCGCTTATGCCGCTGTTTTGCTCTAGCCAGGCTTTGACGCAGGCTATGAGCTGTTCGTTAAAGAGCATGCCGATCTTTACGGCGTCAAATTTTAGCTCGGCGCAGACTGCTTCTAGCTGCGCGCTTAAAAACTCGGGCGTTACGGGCATCACCGCACTCACGCCGCTCGTGTTTTGCGCGGTTAGGGCAGTAATCGCAGTCGCGCTATAGCAGCCGTAGGCCTCGCAGGTTTTTATGTCGGCTTGTATGCCTGCACCCCCGACGCTGTCGCTGCCAGCGATGATTAGGATATTTTTTTTAGGATTTTTCATTGTTTTGCCTTGAGCGGTTTTGTTAAATTTATCTTTGGGCGAATTTATTTGTCGCCAAAATCCTTGCCGAACTCGACTCCTAGCTCCTTTAAATTTACGGGGCCATTTCCTTGCGACTCCATCGGCAGCGGCGGAGTTTGCAGCTGCGTTTGAGTAGGTTGCGAGCCTAAAGAGTTTTGCTCGGTTTGATCGTTTTTGGTGGCGTTATTTTCGGCTTTTTTAGGTTTTTTCTTCGGTTCTTCTAGCTTTTTGCCGGTTAGGCACTCGTAAATTTCCGCGTGATTTTTCTTTGCCCAGTCCTCTTTGACCTCGATTTTTTGGTACTCTTTGCTAGTAGGCGAGGCAAGGCCGTTTTTGACCAGGGTTTTGTTTAGGATTCTGCTTTCGTCGCTTACTTCGCACAGCCATCTATCGCCTAGATTTTTTAGCGTGAGCACGTAGTAGTTGCGCTCAGGACGAAATATCTTTTTAATCTCTTTGTCGTAGGATTTGTTGAAATTTTCTAGCTCTTTTTTATCTTTTATACATTTTGAGCCGTCGTAAAATTTAACGTTTGCAAGCTTGCAAGGGGCGATCACGGCGGCGTTTAGTCTAAAGACAAAGGTATCGTAGTCTAAAATTTTTTCTAAAAAAAGAATTTCTTTGGTAACTTTTTCGCGTTTGGATTTGGTAGTCTCGGTGATTTGCATGTCGGTAAACTGCGCGAGCGAATTTACCGACAGCAAGGCTAAAGCGCAAAATTTAATCAGAGTAAAAAATGCGCTTTTTTTCATTATTTCAGATCGTATTTTTCTAACAGTTTGTCGTAGCTGCCGTCTTTTTTCATCTCTTCAAGCGCGGCGTTTATTTTAGCGATTAGATCTGCTTGCTTGCCTTTGTCAAACGCCATAGAAAAGCCCTCGCTACCGTCGTTTTCTTTGTAAAACTCCTCAAGCTCGGGATTTTTCTTTAAAAAGCCGTAACCGATCGAGCTATCAAGCACGACCGCGTCTATCTTGCCTTTTTTTAGTCCCATAATTAGCGGAACCGGATCCTCGGCAGGTACGACTTTAGCACCTGCGATAGCGTTAGCGGCGATCTCTTGGACGGTGCCTTGTTGTACGCCCACTCTTTTGCCGTTTAGAGCCTCTTTGCTCGCGATAGCGTCGTTGCCTTTAGCGCGCAAGTAGATATTTTCGGTCGCATAGTAAGCCTGCGTGAAATCAATCGACTTTCGTCTATCGTCGGTTGCGCTCATCGCGCTTGCTACGGCGTCGATCTTGCCGGTTTTTAGAGCTGGGATTAGGCCGTCAAAGCTCATATTTACGATCTTGTACTCAAAACCCGCGCGTTTAGCGAGCTCCGCTACTAGGTCCATGTCAAAGCCCGTGATTTTGTTTTGCTCGTCCACGTACTCAAACGGCGGATAGTTTGCGGCTGTACCGATCTTTAGCTCGGCAGCGCCAAGCGTAGCTAGAGCCGCTAAAAGCAGCGCAAAAATCTTTTTCATTTTCTCTCCTTTAAATTTGGTTTCAAATTTAAGCCCGCAACGCGGTGCGGGCTAGCAAATTTACTTCAGGCCGTATTTTTCCATCATCTTGTCAAATTCGCCGCTCTTTTTTAGCTCCTCTATCGCGGCGTCTATCTTACCGATTAGCTCTAGGTGCTTGCCCTTGTCAAATGCGACCGCAAAGCCCTCGGTGCCGTCGGGAAGCTTTAAAAACTCCTCCAAATCAGAGTTTTGCTTTAGATACTCGTAGCCGATCGGACTATCTGTTAGCACGACGTCGATTTTGCCTGCTTTTAGCGATAAAATCGCAGCTGCTACGTTTTCTGCAGGCACGGCTAGGTCGCCGCAGATAGATTTAGCCGCGGTCTCTTGCAATGTGCCTATTTGCGCGCTTATTTTTTTGAGATGCATATTGGTCGCATTTACGTCGGTGCCTTTTTTGCGGATGAAAAGATTATCCGAAAAATAATAAGGCTTCGTAAAATCGACCGATTTTCTTCTCTCCTCGGTCGCGCTCATACCGCTTAGCGCGGCGTCTATCTTGCCTGTTTTTAGAGCGGGGATCAGCCCGTCAAAGCTCATGTTTTGCACGTCGAATTTGACGCCGATTTTCTTGCCGACGGCTTCTATCATATCGATTTCAAAGCCTACGATCTTGTTGTGCTCGTCGATATACTCAAACGGCGGATAGTCTGCGCTGGAGCCCACTTTTATCGTTTGCTGTACCGCTACGGGGGCTGCCTCGTTTTTTACTGCGGCGTCTTTGCTTGCTTTTTCATTCGAACTTTGACCGCAGCCTGAAAGCATCAAAGCGGCGGCTGCGAAAACGAAAAGTTTTTTAAATTTGCCGGCGGACAAAGCCGCAACGATGTTTTGTGACATTTTGACCTCCTTTTAGTGGTTTAAAATTTTACCTAGAAAATCCTGCAAACGCTGATTGCTAGGGTTTTCGAAAACATTTTTGGGCGTGTCGTCCACGGCTATTTTACCGCCGTGCATGAAAAATATCCTATTTGCCACGTTTTTAGCAAAGCCCATCTCGTGCGTGACGACTAGCATCGTGATACCTTTTGCAGCAACGTCCTTCATGATGTCTAGTACTTCGCCGATCATCTCGGGATCTAGCGCGCTGGTAGGCTCGTCAAAGAGTATGACCTCGGGGTTCATCGCGAGGCTTCTAGCGATTGCTATACGCTGTTTTTGACCGCCTGAGAGCTTGTGTGGGAAGGCGTATTTTTTATCGCTTAGACCCACGCTTTTTAGTAGCTCGTCAGCTCTTTTTTCTGCGCTTTCTTTATCTAAAATCCCCGCTTTTATCGGAGCTAGGGTTAAATTTTGCAAGACGTTTTTATTTGCAAAAAGATTAAAGTGCTGAAAAACCATGCTCACTTTTTGACGGATTTTGTTTATATCCGTTTTTTTGTCGGTGATATCCTCGCCGTTTATCTTGATGTGCCCGCCGCTTGGCTCTTCTAAGCGGTTTATGCAGCGCAAAAACGTGCTTTTGCCGCCGCCGCTTGGGCCTATGATAGCGATGATTTCGCCTTGTTTGATATCTACGCTGATGTCGTCTAGGACGCGCAAATCGCCGTAATTTTTACTCAAATTTCTAATCTCAATCATGGCGATTTAGCCTCCTCTCTAAAATTTTAACCAAAAACGTAAAGAACTTCACACTAACGTAGTAAACTATACCCGTGAAAATGACGGGCTCCGGGCTATAAAACACCGCTTGCAAGCTCTTGCTTTGCATTGTAATATCGATAACGCTGATGTAGCCTACGACCGAGGTCTCTTTAAATAGCGAGATAAATTCGTTCGCAAGCGCAGGCAGGATGTTTTTAGTCGCTTGCGGGAACACCACTTCGCGCATCGAGACGTAGTAGTTTAGGCCCATCGCCCTTGCGGCTTCCATTTGCCCTTTATCGACGCTATTTATGCCGCTACGCACGATCTCTGCGACGTAGGCGGAGCTGTTTAGCCCAAGCGCGATCAAAGCGACGTAAAAGTTATCGCTCCAAGTCGCGAAAATCACGACCGAAAATATAAGCAACTGCAAAATAATCGGCGTTCCGCGCAGGATATCGACGTACTCGTCGATGAGAAAGCTTAAAATTTTGATATTTAAAAACTTTAAAAACGCCAAAATAAAGCCCAAAGTCACGCCGATAGCCGTGCCGCCGATAGTGAGCCCTAGCGTCACGCCGTAGCTTTTAAGGTAGGCTAGACGTTGCGCCTCGTTTAACTCCGTCGGATAAAAATAGTAAACGCCCGCGGAGACGATGACGACGAAAAACAGCGCCCTGAAAAATTTTTCGTTTAGCATTTCTTAAACCTTAAAAGTGTAATGAGGGTTAATAATACGAAAAAAAATATAAATTTAACCTTTTTTACGCGAAAAAATTATCTTTTAAACAAATTTATCATATTATCGTAACTTAAATTTAAAAAACCGAGGGAAATTTATATGGATTATGCACGCTATATCGCCATCGCGCTGTATTTTGGATTTTTGCTTTTCGTAGGGCGATACTCGTATAACAAAAACGCCAATATGGGCGAATATCTGCTCGATAATCGACGCCTAGGGCCGGTCGTAACCGCGCTAAGCGCGGGAGCTAGCGACATGAGCGGCTGGATGCTGCTTGGCGTGCCGGGCGCGCTATATGCCACGGGGCTTGCTACGATTTGGATGGTTTTGGGGCTCGTTATAGGAGCGTATTGCAACTACCTGTTTTTAGCAAAGCGCCTACGCGTTTATACCGAGGTTGCTAGCGACAGCATCACGATCCCCGATTTTTTACAAAATCGCTTCAAGGACGAGACTAAAATTTTACGCATAGTCTCAGGGCTTTTGATTTTGATATTTTTTACGCTATATGTGAGCAGCGGGATAATCGCGGGCGGTAAGAGCTTTGAGAGCTTTTTTGGATTAGATTTTAAATTCGGCGCGATCTTTACGCTGGCTATCGTCGTTTTTTATACGTTTTTCGGCGGATTTCGCGCGGTTTGCATCACGGACGCGTTTCAGGGCACGCTGATGTTTTTGGTTCTAGTTGCCGTGCCGATAGTGGCGTTTTGTAATCTAAATTTGCCGGACGGCGCTACATTTTGGAGCGAGGTGGCAAAATACGGCAAAAACCACCTAAACGTCTTTTACGGCCAGACTTTTTTAAGCATCTTGGGGCTCATGGCGTGGGGGCTTGGATATTTCGGGCAGCCGCACATCATAGTTAGATTTATGGCAATACGAAGCTCAAAAGAGCTAGCCCAAGCGCGCCGCATCGGAATCGGCTGGATGGCGATCGGGCTTGCCGGAGCGATGATGAGCGGACTTATCGGTTTTGTGTATTACAGCGAGTTAAATTTACCTCTAGCAGACCCCGAGAAGGTCTTTTTGCAGCTTGGCGAGACGCTGTTTCATCCGTTTTTCGTGGGTATCATCATCTCAGCCGTGCTTTCAGCTATCATGAGCACGATCTCTAGCCAGCTTTTGGTTAGCGCAAGCTCGGTGACGCAGGACTTCGTGTTTGCCTTTTATAAAAAAGAAATCTCGCAAAAAGCTCAGGTCGCCGCGGGCAGATACGCCGTCGTGGCCGTCGCGCTGGTGGCTACCGCGCTTGCTTTTAGCTTTAACGAAAGCGTGTTAAATGTCGTGGGCTACGCGTGGGCCGGCTTTGGAGCGAGCTTTGGGCCGGTGCTGCTTTTTAGCCTTTACTGGCGCAGGATGAGCGCGCTAGCGGCGCTTCTTGGTATGATAACGGGCGGGGCGACGGTGATCGCGTGGATTGCGCTGGGGCTAAATTCTTACGTTTACGAGATATTGCCGGGCTTTGCGGTTTCTTGCGTCGTGATTTATCTCACCAGCCTCTACGGCGACGCGATAGATAAGATGAGCAACGAGCCAAACTCGGCCACCGTGCAGGACGAATTTGAAAAAATGAAAACGAGGCTGTAAATGCAAAGTAGCGTAAAATGCGGTAACTGCGGCGCCGAAGTCGATGTAAATTTGGCTCTTAAAACCGAGCTTGAGCTTGAAATGAAGCAAAAAATGGCGGCAGCCAGGCGAGAATTCGACAAAGAGATCGAGATTAAAAGGGCGCAATACAAGGCGCATTTAGACGCTTTGAATGCTAAGGAAAAAGAATTTGACGCCAAATTTGCCGCAGCCCTAAACGCTAAAAAAACCGAGCTTGAAAATGAAATAAAAGCAAAACTCGAGGGCGAAAATTTAAACATAGTAAACGCCCTAAAAACCGAGCTTGAAGCCAAGTCAAAGCAGATAAACGAGCTAAATTTAAAGACGCTAGAGATAGAAAAGCTAAAACGCGAAAAGAGCGAGTTTGAAAGCGCGCTGATGGCTAAAACCGAGGCCGAGCTAAGCAAGCGCCTAAACGAGGAAAAAGAGCGGCTAGGCAAGGCTTTGGCCGAGCAAAACGAGCTAAAATTTAAGCAAAAAGACGAGCAACTAGAGGCGCTAAAAAAGCAACTAAACGAGGCGCAAAGGCGCATAGAGCAGGGCAGCGAGCAACTGCAAGGCGAGACGCAAGAGCTCGCCATCGAGGCGTGGCTACGGGAGAAGTTCGTATTTGACACCATAGACGAGGTCAAAAAGGGGGCAAACGGTGCGGACGTGATGCAGATCGTAAATAGCCGCGAGGCGCAAAATTGCGGCAAAATTTACTACGAGAGCAAACGCACGAAAAATTTCTCAAATGAATGGATAGAAAAATTTAAGGCCGATATGCGCGCGTCGGGCGCCGACGTCGGGGTGCTAGTTAGCAAGGCTCGGCCGCGGGAGCTAGAGCGCATGGGGCTGGTTGACGGCGTATGGGTGTGCAACTACGAGGAGTTTAAGGCGCTTTGCTTTGTACTAAGACAAGGCGTCGTGGAGCTAAATTTCGCTAGGAACTCCGCGCAAAATCGCTCAAACAAGATGGAGATGCTCTACTCGTATCTCGTCAGCAACGAGTTTAAGATGCGTATCGAGGCTATCGTGGAGGGTTTTTCTGCGATGAGCGAGGAGCTGGAGCGCGAGAAAAACGCGATGAAACGCATCTGGAAGAGCCGCGAAAAACAGATCGAAAAGGTGCGCGACAACGCGATCGAGATGTTTGGCTCGATAAAGGGGATCGCGGGAAATGCGATAGGGGAGATAAGGACGCTGGAGCTGGGGTTTGATGCGGGCGAGGAGTAATTTTTTTATAAATGATGGATTTTGGGCTTTAAAATTTGAAATCCGCTTCGGTTACGTATTTCATAAATTTACGTAATACCTATAAATAATGAGGCACAGTATTTATACCTAAAGATGTTCCTAGTGGAGCGGTCTTAATTGTTAGTTTCATTTTTTATCCTTTTAAAGTTAATTTTTTTATTTGTTTTGTCGTATAGAAATACCATTAAAATAAATAAAAATGGATATATAAAAACATCAAATTTAAAGCAGTCATAAACAAACATATCAATGAAATCAGAGAAGAATTTGGCGCAAGTTGGCATATAAAATAAAACAAAACTTATACTTCTAATTGCAAAAACAAAAAATAATATTGTTGTTATAAATAAAAAATATAAAAAAAACTCTTTTGCATATATGTATATAAACATCAGAAAACAGCCTGAAAGAATTATCATAAGATGTGGCGTTAAGTCTATTTTTGAGATATTAATATGTTTTATAATGCTGTTTTTATCTATGAAAGTATAAAGAATAAACAATGGCAATGATATTTTAATAATCAAATAAGCCAAGTTATACACAAAAAAATCAAATCTGTTTGTGATATTAATATTGAGACAATAAGACAAACAAAGTAAAATGATAAGAATTTTATACTTACTAAAATTTATTAAGTTTTTTAAAACTATGCCACGTCTAATAGCAATAAATCCAAGTTCTTTGCTTTGGATCTCTGTAAATAACCAAAATAAAATAGTTTTCATAATTACATAACCCCCTGTCTTTTAGTCACTGTTTGTATTTGGGTCACCACCTGATTTAGATGTCTTAAATTTCCGCTGCTTTGCGAATTTGTCTGACTGGTTTGCTCTCAATTCAGATTATATCATTTTTATATTTTTGAAGAGATGGTGTCTGCATTAAAATATATATCTGCCACCTTTTGTTCTTTATCTTTGCTTCCAGTGTAATTCCCTTCAAACATTACGTTATTGCTGTTGTCTGAGTCGTTATTTATTGTTTAAAGTTTTTTGTATCTGCAGGCTTTAAACTTTTTAGCTCATTTTCTTGGGGTATGCCGCCGCCTTCACAGCGCTCGAAAATCGCGCTCACATCATCCCCGAAACACGTTCGTTTTAAATAGACCCGAGTGATGGCAAAAATGAGGCAACGCCTTTAGCTTTTTACTTTGGTGCGCCGCCTTGCTGGCTGTTTTAGGGTGCTTGCCGCGCCACGTCGTCGATTTTTAAAATTTAACTCGCATCGACATAAATTTTATATTTTCCGCAATGCAGGCATCTGAACAGATAGCCTGCCATATCGCCGCCCGCGACGAGGTAATCACGCACGTCCTCTACCGCAAATTCTCTGCGCAGAGCGTATTCCTCAAAAACTTCTTTTGCGATGCCCATCTCCTCTAATTCCTTCGTGCCTACGTCGCCCAAAAACTCGCAGTAATCGTCACAGCATGTAAGCCAGTGCTCCCCCTGCCAGCTAAAATACCCCGGCGTCCTTTTAAATAGCTCCTCGGTTTTAGCCTGCGCGTCCGAAGTGCTAGGTGGCAGAGGGTCGGCATCCTGGATGAAGCTAGCGTCAAATTTCGCCGCAGCCGCGCCGCTAGCGATGCAGTGCGGGCAAAGGTAGTTCACGTCCGTCACGCAGTAAACGCTACCGCAATAATACATGTCCGTAGGCTGCTCGCAGCACTCGCAAACCACAATTGTATCGTCTTTAAACACGCCCGTTTTAAAAGGATCCGGGTGGTAGCGAAAATGAGGCATTGCCTTTAGCTTTTTGCTTTGGCGTGCTGCTTCGCTCGCGGTTTTGGGACGCTTTATCGCTCCCGCGTCGCCGTTTTGCGCATACTGCTTTAGATAGCCGAGCTTTTTGAGTTGCTTTCTGTCCTTCGGATCGCAAATTTTAGCTAACAGCTCGCAGGCGCTCTTTTTTAGCCCCAGCAACTCATAAACGTCAACTAGCACGAGCTTTGCTTCTTTTTCATCGCATTTTTCGAGCTCGTCTTTGAACTCAAATAGCGCCAAAATGCTTGCCGCGCCGCCGACTGAGTCCCAAAACGCCTTTTGAAGCGCGACATATCTTTGTCTAAGCTTATCCATATTCTCCCCTCAAATTTGCGGGCGATACTGTTTTTAAAATTTAAATTTTCCGAGCGCGCTTGCTGTTTTTAGGAGGCCCGTTTGGGTCAAATTTCACTCCGTGCAGATCGCTTTAAGCTTTGTTAAATCCAAAATCAAACTATGCGAAAATGCGTCTATCACGACTCCGGCATATTTGCCTTCGGCGTCATCTAGCATCGCGGCGTAGTCTTTTAGGCGTAGATTTATCGCCTCTTGTTCGGCGTCGTTTCGCCATCTCATCATCTCGGCTCTGCTAGAAAACGCCGGGAAATAGCTAAGCCCGCTCTCTTCGTCTTCAAGCAGGACAAATTTGATATTTGAGCCTTCTTCTTCATAAACTGCGCTACCGTCGGGCTTTGCTAAGGCTTGGTTTATGAGTACGGGTGCCAAAAACTCTGTCTTTTTTAGCGCCGCGATTAGCGCCTTTTCGCTTTGCTCACCGCCGTCTAGTAAAAATGCGTCTATAAAATCGTTTAAATTTTCGTTCATCTCTCGCCTTGGATTAAATTTGACGTATTATACATTTTTGCGTTTTAAATCAAAATTTAGCAGTAAATAAGCTTTGCGTTGCTATAATCACAACTTCACTTCAGCTGGCGGGTTCATAGCTCAGTTGGTTAGAGCATCCGGCTCATAACCGGATGGTCCCAGGTTCGAGTCCTGGTGAACCCACCACCCATTCATATCGATTCTTTCAAATTTTAAAAAGCCGATTTAATTGTTAGATGTACCCTAAAATAATATTGTAAGTCAAATTTGAGCCGATTTTTAAAATTTGCGGTCAAATTTGACGTCAAAATCAAGCAAAGGCGAAATCTGATTCGCCTATTTTTTGGTTTGTTTTAGTAGGTTCATCTTCATCTCGTAGTAGCTTACGCTCATATCGACGTAGTGTTTGTGCGGGTTTTCAAAGCGTTGCTCCTCCTGCCAAATTTCATTTTCGAGCTGCTCTTTTACGTACTCTCTGATTTGCGCTAAATTTACTTTTTCGCCCGTGCGCTTGCCGTTTTTTACGACTAGATTTTGCAGCTGCCGCGCCGTGCAACCTTCAAAATACAGCTCCTTCCACGGTTTTTGGGGATCTATGTAGCGGTACGGTTTGGAGAGATCGGGCGTTTCGTCCGCGTTTGCGATGAGGTCGGCTATGGCTTGGCCGTTTTGGTAGATACGCCAGACCTTTTTTATGCCGGGATTGGTCATCTTTTCTACGGCTTCGGATAGCTTGATACGAGGGTTAAATTTGCCGCCGTTTTCGACCGCGACCAGCTTATAAACTCCGCTAAAAATCGGATCGCTTTTAGAGGTTATCAGCCGTTCTCCCACGCCAAAGCCGTCTATCTGCCCGCCTTGAGCCAGGATCGAGGCTATGGTGTATTCATCCAGGCTGTTTGAGACCGTGATCTTGCAGTCCTGCAGTCCTGCGTCATCTAGCATCGAGCGCGTTTTTTTGGATAGATACGCTAGGTCGCCGGAGTCTAGCCTGACCGCTTTTAGGCGCTTACCGAGCGGTTCTAGCACCTCTTTTGCCGTTTTTATCGCGTTTGGCACGCCGCTATGCAGCACGTCGTAGGTATCTACGAGCAGCGAAGCGGAGTCGGGATAGAGCAGGGCGTAGCGCTTAAAGGCTTCAAATTCGTCGCCGAAATACATAACCCAGCTGTGCGCCATCGTGCCCGTCGTCGGTATACCGAAAGCCTTAGCCGCCAGCACCGTAGCCGTACCGTCCGCGCCGCCGATGTAGGCCGCTCTGGCACCGTAGATCGCGGCGTCTAGGTTGTGCGCGCGCCTAGCGCCGAAGTCAAACACGCTCCTGCCGTCCGCGGCCTTTACGATGCGCCTAGCCTTGGTCGCGATGAGGCTTTGGTGGTTTATCTGCGATAGGATCGCGGTTTCTATGAGCTGCGCGTCGATAGGTGAGGCTACGACGGTCATAAAAGGCTCTTGCGGATAGATGATCGTACCCTCGGCAAATGCGTATATATCGCCTCTAAAGCGAAATTTGCGCAGATAATCCAAAAAATCCTCGCTAAATAAATTTAACGAGCGCAGGTAGCCAACGTCGCTCTCGTCAAAGTGTAAATTTTCTACATACTCTATGATCTGCTCAAGTCCCGCAAATATCGCAAAACCGCCGCCGTCGGGCACCTTGCGGTAAAAAACGTCAAACGCCACGCGCGGCTGATCCCCGCCTTTAAAATACCCCTCCGCCATCGTAAGCTCGTAAAGATCCATCACCATGCTGACATTTCTCGCGTCAAACTGCGTCATTTTTGCCCTTTCTCGTTAAAATTTGATAATGATATAACCCCGCGGCTTGCGAGACGCTGAAATTCGGCGGAGCGCTTTTTAACAAATATATTATTTAATCTCATAATATTATCACTTTTTATCGGTTTTTAAGCTCTATTAGCATATAGTTTTAAAGTTTTTATTTAAAAAAAATTTTTATATTATTTTTATATTTTAAATTACTTTTTTGAGTTTTTAGATGTTGAAATCTGTAAATTTAGGAGGATTTTATGAAGCAGGCTTTGCTTTTAAGCAGTTCGAGCTACAAAGATACGGGCTATCTTAAGCATTGTAAAAACTGGATATACGAGTTTTTAAAAGAGTGCGGAGTTTGGGACGAGCAGGTGCTTTTCATCCCGTACGCCGGAGTTCGCCGCACGAACGACGAGTACGAGCAAAAGGTCATCGACTGCCTGGAGTACAAAAATATCGCATCCATACATAAATTTAGCGATCCAAAGCGCGCCGTAGCCGAAGCTAAAGCTATCTGTATCGGCGGCGGAAATACCTTTGCTCTGCTTTACTATCTTTATAAATTTGATTTAGTGGATGCGATTAAGCAAAGAGTGGAGGCTGGAGTGCCGTATTTTGGTTGGAGTGCTGGCGCAAACGTCGCCGGAAGCACGATGATGACGACAAACGACATGCCTATCATCATGCCAAAAAGCTTTGACGCGTTAAATATCTTCCCGCATCAGATAAATCCGCATTTTATCAGCGGTAAGATCGCCGGACATAACGGCGAAAGTAGGGAGGAGAGGCTGGAGGAGTTTTTGATAGTAAATCAAAAAAGCCTGATCTACGCGCTGCCTGAAGGTACGGCTCTAAGGATAAAGGGCGAAAACGCAACCGTGATGGGCATGGAAAACAGCCCCGTTTTAAAAATGGCGTATCAAAAAGAAACCGAGCTCATAAAGGTCGGCGAGAGCTTTAAATTTTAGCCGTTTTCGGTTCGCAGCTCAAATTTAACGAGCCTTACTAAACTCGGCAAATTTGACGAAAATTTCAAATTTGAAACGGTTTTAGAAAAGCTTTCAAATTTGGATTTGACATCGGTCGGCGACAAAAATAAAAAGATTAAATTTGACTCGAAACTAGCGCGCAAAACTTAGGCGGCGCAAATTTGAGTCAAATTTGAAACAGGGATAAAACACAAAACGAAAGGGGACAAAATGGCTACTGCTAAGCTAATCTGTGCGGTCATAGGCTTGATCGCCGTCGTGTTTTTATTGGTCAAAAAAAGAGAGACTAAAACCGTGCTCATCGGCGTGGGACTCGTGCTCTGCGTCATCTGTCTAAATCCGCTCGGAGCGCTTGAGAGCTTTACGAAGTCGATGACCTCTGCGGGTCTTATCAAGGCGATTTGCGCCAGTATGGGCTTTGCCTACGTTATGAAGGTTACTAAGTGCGACCAGCACCTGGTTTTGCTACTTACCAAGCCGATGAAAAATATCGGATTTTTGCTGATTCCGGCTACATTCGTGCTGACTTATTTTATCAACATCGCGATACCGTCGGCTGCGGGCTGCTCGGCTGCGGTCGGGGCTACGATGATACCGCTTTTGATGGCGTCGGGCGTACGTCCTGCGATGGCGGGAGCTGCGGTGTTTGCGGGAACGTTTGGTGGCGTGCTAAGCCCTGGCTCGGCGCACAATATCTTCGTAACCGACATGGTAAAAAAGACCAATGAAGCCTATACCGTCCAAGACGTCATCGGCGTTCAGTTTCCAAACGCCGTCGCCGCTGGTATCGTCGTTTTGATCGTGATTAGTATGACGGCGATTATCTTTAAGGATTATCAAAAAGGACAGGATTTTTCGCCTAAATCGGCAAGCAACGCCGGTGAAGCGACGCAGACGAAGGTAAATTTGCTGTTTGCTCTAGCGCCTCTCATCCCGCTAGTTATCCTAGTCGTCGGCGGCACCGGCCTAAATAAAATCTCGTGGCTAGCATGGACGAAGATGGGCGTGGCCGAGGCTATGATCCTTGGCGCTATCATCGCGGTTTTCATCACGTGGACGAGCCCGGAAAAGATCACCAAAGAGTTTTTTAACGGTATGGGTAGCGCCTACGCCGAGGTTATGGGTAT
Source organism: uncultured Campylobacter sp. (assembly GCA_963519525.1). GTDB lineage: Bacteria > Campylobacterota > Campylobacteria > Campylobacterales > Campylobacteraceae > Campylobacter_A. The sequence goes on along the minus strand of CAUQOI010000009.1, from coordinate 12,438 downwards.
CATCATCGCGGCAGGCGTTTTCGTCACGGGTCTAAAGGCGTGCGGCGCGATCGACGCGGTCACCGAGTGGCTAAAGCACTCTCAGGAGTTCGTACGCTACGGCGGTACTTTCGTGCCGTATCTCATGGGTACGGTTACGGGTTCTGGGGATGCGGCTACTATGGCGTTTAACCAAGCTATCACCGTTCATGCCGCAGATCTGGGCTTTGCGCAGGATAAACTAGGCATGGCCGCTGCGATCTCTGGTGCACTAGGCCGCTCGTCGTCTCCTATAGCGGGTGCAGCGATCGTGTGCGCCGGTCTTGCGATGGTTAGCCCGGTCGAGATAGCTAAGCGAACGGCTCCGGCGATGGCGATAGCCGTGTGCGTTATAGCGTTTTTTATGCTCTAAATTTACAGAGCTAAAATTGATAAAGTCGGCGCCTTGCCGACTTTTTACGCGGAGGGCGTTTGTCGCCCCTTTCTTCAAATCTATAAATTTTAGTTAAATCCTTGCGCGCGTCGTTTCTCTTAGATAAGCGCTTTTTTCTATCAAATTTACCGAGTCAAATTTGTCGCACAAAGGCGGTCAGTGTTATTTTTGAATAAATTCTTTATAGCGGTCGCAGGCTAGCTCCGGCTCCATTTCGCACGCCTTTTTGAGGTATTTTTCGGCCGCGTTTTTGTCCTCTTTGACGCCTCGTCCTTGCGCGTATAGGTTGCCTAGGTTGTAGTAACCGCCGCCGTTACCCATATCGCAGGCTTTGGCGTAAAATTCGCTAGCTTTTGCGTAGTCTTGCCTGGCGCCGCGCCCGTTTGCGTAGGCAAAGCCTAAATTTGAACAACCCGCCTCATCGCCCATATCGCACGCCTTTGCGTAAAGCTGGGAGGCTTTTTTGCTATCCTGTGCTACGCCGCTTCCGTTGTCGTATAAAAAGCCCAAATTTGAGCAGCCTGCGCCGTTACCTAGCTCGCATGCCTTTGAGTAGAGCTCGGCCGCCTTTTGATAGTCCTGCGCGGTTCCTTCCCTGGCGTTATCGTACAAGACGCCAAGCTCGTAGCAGCTTGCGCCGTTTCCGTCGTCGCACTCCTTTTGCAGCGCGTTTATATCGGCGCCGACAGCCAAAACCGAAGCGGCGATCAGCGGTAAAAATATCTTTTTCATCAAATTTGCTCCTATTTAAATTTGCTTTCGCATTTTACGCAAAGCGAGCTTAAATTCGGGCGAGAGGGTTAAATTTGACGTAAATTTGGGCTAGCGTCGTAAAGGGGCGGGTCTCGTAAACGTAGATAAAGGCAGTCTGCGGGGCGATTGCGACTTGCAAATTTGAGAGCGAATTCGCCCTCAAATTTGACTCGGTTTATTTCTCTGCTATGATTTTTACGATCTCGCAGACGACGTTGCTGGCTGCGCGTAGCGATTTTACCGGCAGATACTCGTAGATGGAGTGAAAGTTGTGCGCGCCGGTAAAGAGATTTGGACACGGTACGCCCTTTTCCGAGATGACCGCGCCGTCGTAGCCGCCTCGCATCGGGATGACTTTCGGCTCGATATTTAGGCGTGCGTAGGCCTGCTTTGCCGCGACGACGGGTAGGCTGTTTTCGCCGTCAGCTAGGTAGTTAAATACGTTTTTATAGCGGTCTTTTAGGCTGATTTGAATTCTGTGCGCGCCGTAAATTTTAGCAAACGAGTCTGCTAGATCTTGCAAAAACGCCATGCGCTGCGCGTATTTTGCCTCGTTAAATTCGCGAACGTCGAGTTTTAGTACGGTCTTTGCGCTGTTGCCAGATAGCTCCTTGACCCAGTAGTAGCCCTCGACGCCGTCGGTGTACTCAGGCGCTTCGCCACCCGGTAGCATCGAGATAAATTTATGCGCGAGTAGCAATGAATTTACTAGCTTGCCCTTGGCGTTCATCGGGTGCGCGGACTGTCCGACGAAGGTCACGACCGCGTCGCCGGCGTTCCAGTTTTGATAAATCAGCTCGCCTATGCCGCAACAATCAAGACAGTAGGCAAAGTCGGCCTTGATCTCTGAGATATCAAGCGCCTTGGCTCCGCGCAGGCCTTGCTCCTCGTCGGGTAAAAAGCCAAACGTCATGTCGCCGTGCTCGATCTGCGGGTTTTGTACGAAAAACTGCGCAGCGTTTACGATGGCGGCGATCGCGGCCTTGTCATCCGCACCTAGCAGGCTGGTGCCATCAGTGACGATGAGGTCGTCTCCGACGTAGTTAGCAAGCTCGGGAAATTCGCTAAGTTTGAGCGCTATGCCTAGTTCTTTATTTAGCGTGACGTCGCCGCCATCGTAGCGCACGATTTGCGCTTTCGTGTCGTTTTTTTGCTCCGCGCTCGTATCAAGGTGCGCAAAAAACGCCACGGAAGGTAGCTTTTTAGAGGAATTTGACGGCAAAACAGCCGTGGTTATGGCGTTTTCTCGCCTTTTTATATTTTGTAGTCCAAGCTCCTTTAGCTCGCTTTCTATCAGCTTTGCCAAGTCGTGCTCGGTAGGGTTTGAAGGCATCACGCCCGCCGCGCCCGCTTCGCGGTTTGTCGTTGTGTTGATCTTTGTATAGCGTAAAAATCTCTCGACTATGTCCATGTTTGCTCCTAAATTTGAGATAAAATTTATGAAATTATACTATCTTTTAATTAAGCTTAAAATAAAATTTTAATATTTTTGGGCAAGTTTAAAATTTAATCGGTATAATTCGCAAACTAAATTTAAAGGAGCAAAAATGCGAAATTTACGCTATGTGAGTGATTTTTCGGACTTTCATCAGGTTTTTTCGGCGACGCTGGGCAAGATGGCTACCGTGCAAGGTAGATTTGCTGATATCGTCGGCAACCTCGACTGGAACGTTGATTTTGATCGATGCGAGATAGCTTTCGGCGATCAAATTTACAAGATATAGTTTATCGGCAGCGAGTCAAACGTGAGCGACACGTGGCTGTGGGGACACGCGAACGTAAATAACTTCGGCGAGGAGGCGACGCGGTTTTCTGTAGAGGTGTTGCGCGCAGGGACAGAGTGGGGCTTGCAGGCTTTTAGCGAACCAAGCTTTGAGCTGGATGAAACCTTTAACGGCCATACGCTTTGCATAGCCGCGTGCGGAGCCGTGGGTGAAAATTTGTGCTACTACGGCTGTAGGCACGATAAGGGCTGCGCGTTCGTGGCTATCACCGACGCGCCGGCTTCGCTTTTTGAGCCTCTTAGCGCGCACGAGTTTGTTAAAACCGCAAGCGGCTGTATACAAAATCACGACGTAGATCATAAAATTTTCATCAAAAGCTTTTTGGAATTCAACGGAGTCAAATTTGATGAAAACGTCGAAAAGGGCGGATTTTTTAAAAAAGGCAAAGACGAAATCGTAGCTAAATTTGACAAAGAGCTTTTGATCAAATTTGACGATAAGGGTAGGATTTCGGGATTTAAATATGAATTCGACAAATAAGATATAATAAAGAAAAACTAATGGAATACAATAACCCCATTAGTTTTTGATACTGGTCGGCGAATCAATAACCTTGTTCGTTCAATCTTCTATATTCGTCGCAACCTGCTTGTTCTTCCATGTCGCAAGCTTTACCGAAATATTCTTTTGCTGTCGTTTTGTTTTGTCGTACACCTTTGCCCTCGCTATATAAAATTCCAAGGCCGTAACACGCCAGGCTATGTCCAAAACCTGGTTTTGTGCAAGCCTGTAAATACAGTTCGCGTGCTTTTTTATAGCTTTGCCTTACGCCTTTACCCTCTTCATATAGGGTTCCAAGGTAAGAACATCCCGTCATATCCTCCAAATCGCAGGCTCTAGAATATAGTTCGGCTGCTTTTTTATAATTTTGGTTATCTTCATATAGTGAACCAGCCCTAATACACCCTAGGTCTTCCTTCAAAACGCATGCCTTGGAATAAAATTCGATTGCTTTTACAATATCTTGCTTTACTTCTTTGCTATTATAATATAAAAAACCAAGATGATAACAGCTGCCTCTGCTACCAAAATCACAGGCAATAGAATGATATTCTATTGCTTTTTTATAGTTTTGTTTTACGCCCTTGCCTTTTTCGTACATATCTCCCAAATTTGAGCATCCAGATGAATCCCCTAGATTACAAGCTTTTGCAAAGAACTCAATTGCTTTTTTATAGTCCTGTTCTAAGCCGATATCTCCTTTGTAGCGCAAACCAAGAATGACGCAATCTGTAGCATTATTGTCATCGCATTCTTTTTGCGGTGTTTCACTTGAAAATAAAATAGCTACAGCGGCTAATAGCAAAAAAACTTTTTTCATAAATCTATAACTTTAAATTTACGAATGGAAGTGAAACTCGTCCGGGTGATCGAGTGCGTAGCGGAATTTCTCCATATCTACTTTTTTATCCCAGATCGAGATGATTAGGCAGCCTACGGCGTTGCCGCAGAGGTTTCCGACCGCGCGCATCTCGGACATAAATTTATCCACGCCAAGTAGCACCGCAACCGTAACCACTGGGATGCCGGCGCTTGGAAGCGCGGCAAGCGTACCGGCAAGTATGATAAATCCAGAGCCCGTGACGCCGACCGCACCCTTGCTCGTTACCATCAAGATGACTAGAATTTGTATCAAGTGCTCGACTGTTAGCGGGATACCGAAGGCTTGAGCGAGGAAAATCACGCTAAGCGACAGGTAGATGTTCGTACAGTCGAGATTAAACGAATATCCCGTCGGTATGATGAGTCCGACCGCGCCTCTGTGGATGCCTGCGGCTTCTAGCTTTTGCATGAGCGGAGCTAGCGCGGTCTCCGAGGAGCTCGTCGCAAATACGATCAAAACTTCTTTTGCGATGAAACGCATAAATTTAAAGATATTAACCTTCGCAAAATAGCAAATCACGCCCAAAACTACAAATATAAAAAACAAGCTCGCAAACGCCATAACGAAAAGTAGCTCAAGCATGCCCAAAAGCGAGTTAATGCCGAATTTACCGATCAAAAACGCCATCGCGGAAAATGCCGCGACCGGGCTAAATAGCATCAAAATCGTAAGCAGTTTTAGCACCCAATGCTGAACGATTTCAAGCGGTCTTAGGATTTTCTTTTTATAGTCGTGCTTTAAAAACGAAATCGCGACGGCCGTAACGATCGCCAAAAATAGTACCTGAAGCGTGTTTGATTTGATAAACGGATCAAGCAGATGCACGTAAGGGAAAATGCCGTCAACCGGTACCGCGCCACGCAAAATATGAAGCGTATGCTCTAAAATTCCGCTATTTGCGTCTATATTTGAGGCTTGGCTCGTAAATTTTTCTACGCTAGAGGCGTCAAGCTGCGTGTAGTCAAGGTGCATATCGTGACCCGGTTTTAGCGTCTCGCCAAAGATTATTCCCACGGCAAGGGCTATGGTGCTAACGACCTCAAAGTAAATAAATCCTTTAAGTCCGATAGAGCCCAGTTCCTTCATGCTCTCAAGTCCGATGATACCTGAGACTATCGTGAGGAAGATGATCGGTCCGATGAGAGCTTTTAAGGCTTTGATAAAATAGTCGATGCCAGGCTTGCTCGCGATGCCTAGATCGGGGAAGATCATGCCGACCGCGATACCGGCGAGGATGCCGAAAACCACCCAAAACGCTAGGTTGGTAAACATTCTAACAAGAAAAGGTTTTTGCGGTTTTGCCGCGTTTGAAACGCTTGGGTTCAAGAGGTGTCCTTTAAAAATTATTAAAAAGGTATTTTAACAAATAAATTTATATAAAAAGATAAAATCGCGGCGATTTTGGTCAAATTTTACTGGCCGCCGCAAATTTCGTCAAATTTTACAAACTCTCTAAAATTTCGATTGAGTTTATCTTGTCGCCTTGCCTGACGCTATCTAGCGTCTTTAGGCTCGGCTCGTCCACGATCTGCCCAAACACCGTATGCACGCCGTCAAGGTGCGGCTGCGCGCTGTGGCAGACGAAAAACTGACTGCCGCCCGTATCGCGTCCGGCGTGCGCCATGGATAGGGTTCCGCGTTTGTGTTTGTGTTTTTGGCCTACGCACTCGCATTTTATGCGCCAGCCGGGGCCTCCTATGCCCGTACCGTGCGGGCAGCCACCCTGGATCACGAAATTTGGGATCACGCGGTGGAAATTTAATCCGTCGTAAAAGCCGCTTTTGGCTAGATGAGCGAAATTCGTCACGGCTTGCGGCGCTTCGTCGCCGTAAAGCTCGAGCTTCATATCGCCCTTTTCCGTGTGGATCACGGCAAATTTGAGCTTAGCAAGCTCGGCCGCGTCGATGTCGTAGATTTTTAGTTCGTCGTTTCTCATTTTATTCCTTAAATTTATTCTATATTTGTATAAACCGCTTGCACGTCGTCGTCGTCTTCGAGCTTGTCGAGCAGTTTTTCTAGTTCGTTCATTTGCTCTTCGTCTAGGCTTACGGGCGAGTTTGCGATGTATTGCAGGCTAGCTTTTTTGGCCTCTAGTCCTAGCTTTTCGATACCTTCGCTTAGCGTGCCAAAGCTCGCGTAATCGCCGTAGATATAAAGCACGCCGTCTTCTTCCTCGATCTCGGTTAGACCAAAGTCGATAAGCTCTAGCTCGATCTCGTCAAGCTCTTTTGCCGGCATATCGAGCTCGAAAACGCTCTTTCTCGTAAACATAAAATTTAAGCTTCCGCTAGGCAAAATTTCGCCGCCGTTTTTGCTAAATATCGCTTTGACGTTAGCGACCGTTCGAGTCGGATTATCAGTAGCGCACTCGACGATGATTTGCACGCCGTGCGCGCCCTTGCCGTCGTAAAAGATAGTCTTGATGTCCGCGCTATCCTTGCCGCTAGCGCGTTTTATCGCCGCGTCGATGTTGTCTTTTGGCATATTTTGCGCCTTGGCCGCTGCTATCGCGGCGCGGAGTTTTGGGTTCATATCAGGCTCTGTACCGCCTTCTTTAGCCGCCACGGTTATGGCTTTGGCGAGTTTTGGAAAAACCTTACTCATCTTGTCCCAGCGCGCTTCCTTCGCGGCGCGCCTATATTCAAACGCTCGTCCCATTTCGTTCCTTTAAAAATTTTTGCCCAATTATATCTAAAAAAATTTTGCATTTTTTTAAAAACGCGAGGTTTTGAGCGTATTAGCAAAAAATTTAGCTTTAAGTCCTATAATCCTCGTATGATTTTAAATGCCCGAAAAGACGACGCCGCGCGCTGCATAGAGCTGTTAAATTTAGCCATGGAGGACATCGCTTTTACGCTTAGCGGCGTGAGCGATCCAGATAAGAGCGACGAAATTTTGCATAAATTTTTTAGAAGCGAGATAAACCGCCTAAGCTATAATAACGTTTTTGTTTTCAAATTTGACGGCGAGATCGCGGGGGCGATTTGCGCTTACGACGGAGGCGAGATTGAAACGTTAGATGGGCCCATCAGGACGCATTTGCAGACGCTTGGTTTAAATAAATTTCCGCAGACCGAGTGCTTTGCGGACGAGCTATACATAGATAGCCTTGCCGTGGACGAGAGATTTCGCGGACGAGGCATCGCAAAAGAGCTGATCAAATTTATCTTTACCCTCGCGCCGAAACGAAATATCAAAAAAGTAGCTCTCATCGTCGATGAAAAAAAGCCTAAAACGATGGCTTTTTACGAGCGTTTGGGCTTTGAGACCGACTGCGAAATGATCATAAATTCTCACAAATACTACCATATGATAAAGGAGATAAAATGACTAAATTTAAGGTTGCTAATATCCACTGCGAAAACTGCGCAAACACCATAAAAAACGCTCTTGAGGGCGATTACGGCGAGATAAAGGTCGATCTTGGCGTAGAGCCCAAGGTCGTGAGCGTAAATTTAGACGGCAAGGACGAAGCGAAATTTAAAGAGGAGCTGGATGATTTGGGATTTAGCGTCATAGAGAAAATTTGATGCAAAATATCAAACTAAATATCGCGGGCATGACCTGCGTAAACTGCTCAAATGCCATCGAGCGCGTAACTAAAAAGATCGCGGGCGTACTGGACGCTAAGGTCAGCTTCGCAAACGGTTCGGGCGAATTTATCATAGAAAAAGCCGAAGTACAAGCCGCGATAGAGGAAAAAATAAAAAAGCTAGGCTACGGCGTGGCAAAGGATTTGGCAGAATTTGAATCCAAGCGCGAGAAGCATATCTTAAATTTACGCCGAAATTTCCTTGCCGCTGCAGCTTTTAGCGCGGTGATCATGGCGCTTGAGATGAGCGAGCAGCCAAGCGCGGCAAAATCAGCTATTATGCTGGCGCTTGCCTTTATCACGATAGCTACGTGCGGGCGGGACTTTTTCATCCATGCTTACGGCGCGCTGAAAAATAAAAACTTCGACATGAACGTACTCGTCGCGCTAGGAACAAGCACGGCGTTTGCGTATTCGCTGGGGGTTTTTATCGCGGGCGAGCGCCTACCTGAAAACATGCGCCACCTCTATGTCTCGGGCGCGGCCATGATAACGGCTTTCGTGCTGCTGGGTAAATTTTTAGAAGAGCGCTCAAAAGCCCGCGCAGGCGATTATATAAAATCGCTCATGGATATGTCGCCAAAAACCGCTCTCGTACTACAAAAAGACGGTAGCGCGCTGGAAGTCGATGCCGCGAGCCTAAAAATAGGCGACATCGCGGTCGTAAAGAGCGGCTACGCGGTGCCTTGCGACGGAGTCGTGATAAACGGCGGCGCAGAGATCGATACCTCGATGCTAACGGGCGAGAGCCTGCCCATCTATAAAAGGCAAGGCGACGAGGTCAATGCCGGGACCATAAATTTAAACGGCTACATAAACGTAAAGGTTACAAAGCTCGCTAGCCAGACGCTTTTGTCGCAAATTTTAGAGCTTTTAAGCGACGCGTCGAGCAAAAAGATGCCTATCAGCCGCTTTGCCGACCGCGTGGCAAATATCTTCGTACCTAGCGTGATAGCTATCGCCGTCGTTACGTTTTGCGCGTGGTTTGCGCTTACGGGAAATGCGCTACAAGGCGTGCTAAGTGCGGTTTGCGTGCTCATTATCTCGTGTCCTTGCGCGCTGGGGCTAGCTACTCCGATAGCTATCGTCTCCTCGCTATCTCTGGGCGCTAAAAATGGAATCCTGATCAAAAATCCCGAGGTTTTAGAGATTCTTGGCGGCGTGAAATACGCGGTATTTGATAAAACCGGAACGCTAACCAAGGGCGAAATATCGGCAAATTTTACCGATATAAACGATGAAAATTTAGCCAAAATCGCCGCGTTAGAGGCCAAAAGCTCGCATCCGATATCAGCCGCGATCGTTAGATACGCAAATGAGCTGGGGCTTAAAATTTTAGGCGACGAAAAGGGCTTTGAAAATATCGCCGGACGCGGCGTAAAAAGCGACGATGAGAGCGTAGTAGCGGGCAACGAGACTTTTTTAAGCGAGCTTGGCGTAGAGATAAGCGCGCAGGCTAAAGAGCAAATCGCCAAAGCGCAAAACGAAGGAAACGGCGTAGTGCTAGCGGCCGTGGATAAAATTTATGTTGGATTTATAGCGCTTAGCGACAGGGTAAAGGACGACGCCGCGCAGGCTATCCAAAGCCTAAAAAACGCCGGCATAACGACCGTAATGCTAACCGGAGATAACGCCTTCACCGCTAAAAACGTAGCGGGCAAGCTAGGCGTAGAAAAGGTCTTTGCCGGCATGTTGCCTAATGAAAAATTTGAAACCATAAAACGCCTGCAAGAAGAGGGCGGAGTGCTGTTTGTCGGCGACGGTATCAACGATGCCGCCCCGCTAAAACAAGCAAATGCCGGCATCGCGATGAGTAGCGGCGCAGACATCGCAAAAGAGGCCGGCGACGTAGTGCTAGTAAAAAACGATCTAAAAAGCGCGGTATCTACGATAAATTTAGCCAACGAGACGATGAAAACGATAAAACAAAATTTGTTTTGGGCGTTTGTTTATAACGCCGTTTGTATCCCAGTCGCAGCTGGAGTTTTAGCGCCGTTAGGACTCATGCTCACGCCTGTTTACGGGGCTGCGGCGATGTGCTTTAGCTCGGTCACGGTCGTGTTAAATTCGATCAGATTACGATTTAAGCAAATCTAAAATTTAGCCTAAATTTTGTAAAATCCCGCAAAAAACACAAAGGAAAACGATGAATTTAGGTAAATTTTACGCCGTGATCGCAAGGATATTCGCGTTAAATTTCGCTCTGCCGCCGAGCGCGAAGCTTTTTAGCGAGTTAAATAAAAATCCAAAATGGATAATAACAAACGATAGTGAAGCAAACGCCAAAGGACGCGCGCTATACGAGGAGTCGATAAAAGGCGAGAGTATAGAAGAGATCGCGAAAGACTTCGCAAATTTGAAAAAATATTTTAACGCCGAGTTCTTTTTCGAGGGCGATAAGGCGCGGCTTGATGGATTTTATAAAAAATGCAAATTTAGCCCGAATTTAAACGTCAGCGCGCTTGATAGCGTAACGAACGAGCTCTCGTTTTTCTCCTCCGTCGTCGAGCTAAAACAAGACGAGCAGACGAAGGAAATTTTGGGCGTTTTGCTAAGCTCGTATCTGCTACCGTACGCAAAAAAGCTAGTCCTGGTCCTGCAAAACGAAGCAAAAAGTAAATTTTACCGCGCGATGGGGTATCTTTTCGAGGATTTTGCGAGCAGCATCGAAAATACGCTAAAAGTCAAAGTCGTACCTAGATGAGTTGGTGGAACGACTTTTATATAAATTTTGATCCCGTCGCGTTTGAGCTGTTTGGCATCAAGGTGCACTGGTACGGGATAATGTACGTCCTAGCGCTGCTCGTGGCGCTCGGGGTGGCTAAATTTATCGTCAAGCGCGATAATATGCAAATTTCAAATTCGCTGCTTGATAACTATTTCTTTTGGGTGGAAATCGGCGTGATACTGGGCGCGAGGCTCGGCTACATCGTTATTTACGATCCAAATACGAGCTACTATCTCACTCATCCTTGGCAGATTTTTAACCCCTTTCACAACGGCGAATTCGTCGGTATCCGCGGTATGAGCTATCACGGTGCGGTGGTCGGATTTTTGATAGCGACGTGGGCTTTTTGCCGTAAATTTAAGCAAAATTTGTGGCAGCTTTTGGACCTCGTCGCGCTTAGCATCCCGCTTGGATATTTTTTCGGTCGTATCGGAAATTTTTTAAACCAAGAGCTGTTCGGTCGTATCACGGACGTCTCATGGGCGATCAACGTCGCGGGACAGATGCGCCATCCTTCGCAAATTTACGAAGCCGTTTTAGAGGGGCTTGCTGTTTTTGCGATTCTTTTTATTTATAGAAAATTTAAAAAATTTGACGGCGAACTTATCGCTCTTTATGCCATGCTTTATACCTTTGCCAGATTTGTCTGCGAGTTCTTTAGGGAGCCTGATTTCGGTATCGGCTTTGTATTTTTAAATTTATCTATGGGGCAGGTGCTATCCTTTTTAATGTTTGCGTGCGGTATTTTCCTTTATCTTATCTTAAATAAAAAATATACAAAATTTTAAAAGGTTTTTAAAGTAATTTGCGATACTATTATACCGTTTTTCTAGTATCATAATTTAATTTTCTCTTAAGTTATGATAATTTATTTCAATTTTATAGGAGGGCTCATGAGTGGGCTAATCGAGGGCTTCTTAGGTAGGCAAGCGGATACGAAAAAAAGTCGTACTCCTGCCGTTTGGGACAGATGGCAAAGTATAACGGGACTGATTTTGGCCTGTTTTATTTTGTGTCACATGGTGTTTACCTCTACCATTTTATTCGGCAAGGGCGCATTTAACGCCGTTGTAGGTTTTGCGGAGGCTAAATTTTTATTCGGCGAGGCTACGTGGTGGATCACTAACGTTATAGCTGCTGTAATATTTGTCGTTTTTATCGCTCACGCATTTTTGGCGATGAGAAAATTCCCTGCAAACTACAGACAATACATTATGTTTAAAGGTCATAAAGACCGTATGAAACACCTTGATACTACGCTTTGGTGGTTTCAGTTTTTGACCGGTTTTGCTCTATTTTTTGCAGCCAGCGCGCACCTAGTCGATATAATATTTGGCGGACACATCACTGCCGATAAATCAGCGGCTGCATTTCATCAACTAGAAATTTTTTACTTCGCTTTACTTGTATTTATGGTTGTTCACGCCGGCGTGGGAATGTACCGCCTATACGTAAAATGGATAAGCATCGACGGAGTAAACAAACAAGAGATGTTCGCAAAAAGAAATAAAGCCAAAACTGCGATATTTGCGGTTTTTGGAGTGCTCGCGGTCATCGCGCTGATCGCCGATTTCGTGTGGATCAGTCTTTAGGAAAAGGAGCTTTAAAAAATGAACGTAAAATATTATGATGCATTAGTTATCGGAGGCGGTCTAGCGGGGCTTCGAGCTGCCGTTGCCGCTGGAGAAAAGGGGCTAAGTACGGTAGTTTTAAGCCTAATCCCGGTTAAGCGCTCGCACTCTGCGGCTGCGCAAGGCGGCATGCAAGCCTCTTTGGGAAATTCAA
>CAUQOI010000008.1:0-35952 GCA_963519525.1 uncultured Campylobacter sp. | reverse complement strand
ATCCACGCCTATCCGCTTAGTACCTACGCTAAAAATTTCCAGGCTACAGTGGAGAAAACATTTAAGCTTGACAGCGAGTTTAAACGCATCAGAATCGACGCTTCAAGCTCTATAAAAGGCGTACTAAGCGCAAATAGCGATAAGCTCGTAAACTACCCTTACGGATGCGCCGAGCAGCGCTCAAGTAAGCTTTTTGAGCTAAATTTCCTAGTGCTTGGCGGAGATGATTCTAAAGAAGCTAAAGCAAAAGAAGCCGATAGAAGAAGATTCGTCGAAGCAGGCATACAAGACGTCGTCAATATGCAAAAAACAGACGGCAGCATCGGCTACTGGAATCAGCTAGGCTACACAAACAACTTTGCTTCTATCTACTCTATCGATATGCTGTTTACGCTTGAAAAATCAGGCTTTGCGCTTGATAGCAACGTAAAAAATAAAGCGATCGACTGGTTAAAGGCGTTTGGTAGCAACGACAACTTCCAAGCTCTTTACGCAGCCTACGTCCTAAGCACGCAAAAGAAACTCGATAGATCAAAGCTAAACGCTCTATACGATCAAAAGAGATACCAAGGCAGCGCGCTTGAGGGCTACTTGATGGCTGCGATCCTCAAAAACGAGGGATTAAATAAAGAGAGCGAAAAAGTGCTAAAAGAGCTAAACAAATCGACCTATAACCGCGAAAAAGAGCTAGCAGATAACTTCGGTTCAGAGATCAGAAACAAGGCCTTTATGCTGCTTTTACACGCTAATCACTTTGAGAAAAACGCATTTAGCGATGAGCTAGCGGACTATCTGATCGCTCGCGTCGATAAGCTATATTCGACGCAGGAGCGCGCATTTACGCTAAGAGCGCTAAGAGCTTATATCAAAGACGTCTCAAGCGAGAACAAATTTAAGCTCATCGCCGACGGACACGATCTAAATTTCGACGGCCGCGGAGCTATCAACATCGCTCCTAAAAAGCCTGAGATCACTATCGTGCCTGAAAACGGCGCAGCCGTGTATCTAGGCGTTAGCGCGTCAGGCTACAAAAAGCTAGACGTAAATCACAAATTTGACAAAAAAGGGCTTGATATCTATAGAACTTTCGTCGGCAAAGACGGCAAAGAGATCGATATCAACGCGCTTAAGGTAAACGACGTCATCTACTCGAAGCTTTCTCTTAAAACGAATGAGTTTATCAGAAACGGCGTGATAAACGAAACGATTAGCCCTTGCCTTGAGGTGGTAAACGAAAACATCGTACCAAACGTAAGAACGGAAGCCACGAAAAACTCTTTAACTCTCGAGCATCAAAACATCGAGGACGACAGAGTTTTGAGCTTTTACAGCTTGGACGCTAGCAAGGATGCGCACGTGCTCTACACGCCTCTTCGCGTCGTCATGAGCGGTAAGTGCATGCTGCCTGCGGTCATCACGGAGAACATGTACGACGAGAGCATAAGCGACTACGATCTAGCTCAGCACGAATTTATCGTCAAATAATCCTTTGCGAAGCGGTTTTTTAGCCGCTTCGCTTTCTTTGCCTATTCTTAAAAACAACCTATTTTAAACATACTATTAGCAAATTTGTAGTAAAATCCGACATTTTTTAAACAATTATTAAGGATAAAATATGGCGGAATTTTACGACGCAAAAGAAGTAGAAGATAAATTTTATAAAATTTGGGAAGAACGCGGATATTTCGAGATGGACGCGAACAAAAACATCCGCAAAGACGGCCGTAAATTTTGCATCATGATGCCGCCTCCAAACGTAACTGGCTCGCTTCATATCGGGCACGCGCTAACCTTTACTCTACAAGACATAATGACGCGCTACAAAAGAATGGACGGCTACAAAACGCTGTGGCAGCCGGGCCTTGATCACGCAGGTATCGCCACGCAAAACGTCGTTGAAAAGCAGCTGTTAAATCAAGGCATCAAAAAAGAAGAGCTCGGACGCGAAAAATTCGTAGAAAAAGTCTGGGAATGGAAAGAAAAAAGCGGCGGCATGATCGTGCATCAGATGCGAAAACTAGGCATCTCTCCGGCATGGTCGCGCCAAAGATTTACGATGGATGAGGGGCTCAGGATAGCCGTCAAAAAAGCCTTCGTAAATCTCTACGAAAAAGGGCTCATCGCACGCGAAAACTACATGATAAACTGGTGTACGCACGACGGCGCGCTCAGCGACATCGAGGTCGAGCATAAGGAAAACAAGGGTAAGCTTTATCATTTGAGATACTATTTTGCAGATAAGCCAAGCGAATATGTTGTAGTTGCTACCACTAGGCCTGAAACATATTTCGGCGACACTGCCGTCATGGTAAATCCAAACGACGAACGCTATAAAAATTTGATCGGCAAAAAAGTCGTCCTGCCGATCATCGGTCGCAAGATCGAAATCATCGCCGACGAGCACGTCGATATGGAGTTTGGAACGGGTCTTGTTAAAGTCACCCCGGCGCACGACACTAACGACTACGAGGTCGGCAAAAGGCATGATTTAGAGTTTATCACCGTTTTTGACGAAAAAGGCATCCTAAACGAGCAGTGCGCACAGTTTAAGGGACTAGAAAGACTTGAGGCTAGAGACGTCATCGTCGCAGAGCTAGAAAAGCTCGGAAACGTCGAGAAGATCGAAGACTACGAAAATCAAGTCGGCTACTGCTACCGCTGCAAAAACGTCGTCGAGCCATACATCTCAAAGCAGTGGTTCGTCAAAAAACAGATCGCAGACGACGCGATCGCAAAGGTCGGCGAAGGCTTAGCTAAATTTTACCCGGCTCACTGGATAAACAGCTTTAACGCCTGGATGCGCGAGCTTCGCGACTGGTGTATCTCGCGCCAGCTATGGTGGGGACATCAGATCCCGGTATTTTACTGTGACGAGTGCGGACACGAGTGGGCGGACGAAGGCGATCCGACGCAGTGTCCAAAATGCCAAAGCGCAAATTTCCATCAAGACCCGGACGTCCTTGATACATGGTTTAGCTCGGGGCTTTGGCCGTTTAGCACGCTTGGCTGGGGCAACGGAGAGGAACTAAAAAACGAGAAATGGTTTAAGGGCGATTTGGCCGAATTTTACCCAAACAACCTGCTTATCACGGGCTTTGATATTTTGTTTTTCTGGGTGGCGAGGATGATGTTTCAGGGCGAAAACGCGCTTGGCAAGCTGCCGTTTGACGATATCTACCTGCACGCTCTGGTTAAAGACGAGCAAGGTAGAAAGATGAGCAAGAGCCTAGGCAATGTCATCGACCCGCTCGTTAGTATCGAGGAGTACAGCGCCGACGTCTTGCGCTTTACGCTTGCGCTACTAGCCGTGCAGGGGCGCGACATCAAGCTAAGCGACGAAAAGATGAAGCTCGTGCGAAATTTTACGAACAAGCTTTACAACGCAAGCAAATACCTGCTGCTAAATGAATCTAAATTTGCAAATTTAAGCGACGTCAAAATCGAAACTAAGCTTGGTAAATACATGCTAAGCCGCTTTAACGAGTGCGTGCGCGAAGTTCGAGAAAACATCGATGCCTACCGCTTTAACGACGCGGCAAATGCGATTTATAAATTTTTATGGGACGAGTTTTGCGACTGGGGCATCGAGCTTAGCAAAGCCGACAAAGGAAGCGTAAGGGAGCTTGGAGCGATATTTAAAGAGGCTATGAGACTGCTTAGCCCGTTTATGCCGTTTATCTCAGAATTTCTTTTCCACGAGCTTAGCGGTTCAAATTTAGAAAGCGCGAGCTCGATCATGATAGAGGCGTATCCGCAGGCTAACGAGCGCGACTTGCAGATAGAAAAAACATTTGAACTAGTGATCGAGGCTATCGTCGCGATCCGCCGCGCAAAGGCGACCATCGAGCAAGGCAACTCAAAGATCACGAAAGCCTTCATCAAGCTAAACGGAAACGAAAATTTGACCGAGGCGACAAACTACATCTCGCTGCTAGCTAAGTGCGAACAAATCGAGTTTTGCGACGCTAAAATCGAAAACGCAGCGCGCGACGTGAGCGAAAATTTGGAGGCGTTCGTGCCGCTTGAAGGCGTGGATATGAGCGCGGTGATCATGCGACTGCGGTCGCAAAAAACAAAACTAGAAAAAGAGATAGCAAAGCTTTCAAGTATGCTAAATAACGAGAAATTCGTGGCCTCCGCTCCGCAAGCCGTGGTCGAAGCCAACCGCGAAGGGCTGCAAAGCGCGCAGGAAAAATTCGCCAAAGTATGCGACGAACTAAAGGTATTTGGCGAGTAGTCCGCTCGTTTGAGCCTAAATTAAAATCAAGGAGAAAAAATGAAAGGCAGCATCGGCGGATTTACTTTAGGCACGGTCATAGCCGTGGCGCTATCGTGGGGAGCTAATAAAAGTATATTGTGGGCGATAATTCACGGATTTTTAAGCTGGATATACGTGATTTATTATTTGCTGATGAAGTAAAATTTTATCAGCGATAAGTTGCTTTACTCGCTAAATTTTAAAATTTGAAGGATAAAAAGATGAACGAAAAAATAAAAATAGCGGTTTTGGGATATGGAAATTTAGGTCGCGGCGTGGAGCTTGCCGCGCGAAATAGTAAGGATTTAGAGCTAACGGCGGTTTTTAGCCGCAGAAATCCAAGCGAAGTAAAAACATGCGGCGCTCCGGTATTTAGCGCGGACGAAATTTTATCGCACAAGGGCAAATTTGACGTTTTGGTGCTTTGCGGCGGTAGCGCGACGGATCTACCGACTCAGACGCCAGAGTTTGCAAAAGAATTTAATGTAGTTGATAGCTTCGATACACACGCGAAAATCCCTGAGCACTTCGCCGCGGTGGACGCCGCAGCCAAAAAGGGCGGAAACGTAGGTATCATAGCCGTAGGCTGGGATCCGGGGCTGTTTTCGCTAAATAGACTATTTGGCGAGAGCGTGCTGGAAAACGGCAGTAGTTATACGTTTTGGGGCAAAGGCGTGAGCCAAGGCCACTCCGATGCTATCCGCAGGATCGAGGGCGTCGTGGATGCACGCCAATACACCGTGCCGATAGAAAGCGCCTTGGAGCGAGTCCGTGCGGGCGAAAACCCAAAACTTAGCACGCGCGAAAAGCACCTGCGCGAGTGCTACGTCGTAGCCGAGGACGGCGCCGATAAAGAGCGCATCGAGCGCGAGATAAAAACGATGCCCAATTACTTCGCCGACTACGACACGAGCGTGCATTTTATCGATCTTGCGACGCTTAAAAAAGAGCATGGCGGCATCCCTCACGGAGGATTTGTTTTACGAAGCGGAGCGACGGGCGAGCACGGCGAAAATAAACACTTGATCGAGTTTTCGCTAAAGCTTGATTCAAATCCAGAATTTACCGCAAGCGTGCTCGTAGCCTACGCCCGCGCGGCGTATCGTTTGGCGCAAAAGGGCGAGCGCGGCGCATTTAGCGTGTTTGACATCGCTCCGGCGCTTCTATCGCCAAAGAGTGCAGATGAGCTAAGGCGCGAAATTTTATAAATTTTAGTAGCGCTTCGGCGGAATTATGAACGAGGAAATTTGAGTGATAAAAATAGAAAATTTAAAGAAATTTTACGGAGCGACGCAGATCATAGATGGCGTCAGCCTAACCGTAGAAAAAGGCGAAATTTTCGCCATCGTGGGCCACAGCGGCGCGGGTAAATCCACCCTGCTTCGCTGCATAAACGGCCTAGAGGACTATCAAAGCGGCAGCCTAAAGGTATTTGACAAAGAAATCTCGGCGCTAAAAGATAGGGAGCTAAGAGAGCTTAGACGAGATGTTGGGATGATATTTCAGCACTTTGCTCTGATGGCTAGGAAAACGGCGTTTGAAAACGTCGCGACTCCGCTTAAATTTTGGGGTTACTCAGACGGCGAAATCAAAAAAAGAGTGAGCGAACTACTAGAGCTAGTCGGCCTTGCAAACAAAGCCGCAAGCTACCCTGGCGAGCTAAGCGGCGGACAAAAGCAGCGCGTCGCCATCGCCCGCGCTCTTGCGTTAAGTCCAAAAATTTTACTCTCCGACGAGGCGACTTCGGCCCTTGATCCAAATACGACAAATTCGATACTCGAGCTTTTAAAACAGATCAACCAAACGCTAAATATCAGCGTCGTTTTGGTCACGCACGAGATGGAGGTCGTAAAAAGTATCGCGCGCCGCGCAGTGCTGCTAGAAAGCGGCAAGATAATCGGTAGCGGCACGATCGAGGAGCTATTTTTAAGGCCAGATGAAAAGATGAAGGAATTCCTCGGCGAGGATGAAATTTTGCCGAGCGAGGGCGTAAATATCAGGCTCTTTTTCCCAAAAGAAGTCGCTCAAAACAGCGTCATCACGCATATGGCGCGCACGCTAAACATCGACTTTAACATCGTCTGGGGCAAGCTAGAAAAGCTAAACGAAAACGTACTTGGCTCGCTCGTCATCAACGTCGATCCAAAAGACGAGGCGCGCGTGACCGAGTATATCAAGCAAAGCGGCGTATTGTGGGAGGTGGCGTGATGTTTGGCATAGATTTTTCTAAATTTCCCGACGTTTTCGAGCGTATTTTGCTCCCTGCTATCGGCGAGACGCTTTATATGAGCGTGGTTTCTACGCTTTTAGCGTTTTTGATCGGTCTAGTGCCCGCTATCTTGCTCGTGCTTTCGGCGCAGGACGGCCTAAAACCGAACAAACCGCTATTTATCGCGCTTGACATCACGGTAAATACGCTAAGAAGCTTTCCGTTTATCATCCTCATCATCGTGCTTTTCCCGCTCACGCGCCTGATCGTGGGTACTAGCATCGGCACTAGCGCGGCTATCGTTCCGCTTACTATCGGCGCAGCGCCGTTTATCGCTAGGCTCATAGAGAGCGCGCTAAAAGAGGTCGATAAAGGCATCATCGAGGCTGCTAGAAGCTTTGGTAGCTCAAATTTTCAGATCATTTTTAAGGTGATGTTCGTAGAGGCGCTGCCCGGCATCGTGGCTTCTATCACGCTCACGCTTATCGTTATCATCGGCTTTTCGGCGATGGCGGGCGCGGTCGGCGGCGGCGGACTGGGCTCCGTGGCGATAAACTACGGATATCAGAGATTTCGCCCCGATATCATGCTCTACACCGTCGTGATTTTAATCATAATGGTTCAAATTTTCCAATCATTAGGAAATTTTATTTATAAGATCACAAAGAAATGATTTTTTATGTCTGATTTTATTTTCTTTTAAACTTTTTTTGCATAAAATCCCGAAATTAATTTTACAAAGAAAGGATAGAAAATGAAATCAGATATGTGCGAAATGCGTCGCTTCACTGAACTTAAGTCGTCGAAAGACTAACGCTAAGCGCAAAATTTCTTTTTAAGCGCTTAGTTTCGCTAAGCATTTAAAAAGAAATTTAAGCCTCCGCTCATATCCTTTTTTAAATGCTAGCCAAATTTTAAAAAGGATATAAAATGAAAAATCTACTCAAATACTCTCTAGTCGCTCTAAGCCTAACGGTTGCCGCAAATGCAGCCGAGAAAATCGTCGTAGGCGCTACGCCGGTTCCACATGCTGAAATTTTGGAAGTCGTAAAACCTATCCTTGCAAAAGACGGCTTTACTCTTGAGATCAAAGAATTCAACGACTACTCTACTCCAAATTTAGCCACCGAGGACGGCGATCTAGACGCTAACTACTTCCAGCACCTACCGTATCTTGAGGAATTTAACAAAAACAAAGGCACTCATCTAGTTAAAACAGTTGGCGTTCATCTCGAGCCTATGGGCGTTTACTCTAAAAAGATAAAAGACATCAAAGAGCTAAAAGACGGTAGCACCGTAGCTATACCAAACGACCCGACAAACGAGAGCCGCGCGCTTGACGTGCTAGCTAGCGCAGGTCTAATAAAGCTAAACGACAACTCTCTAAAAACTCCGCTTGATATCACGGAAAACCCGAAAAAGCTAAAATTCGAAGAGATCGAGACAGCTCAAGTTCCTCGCACGCTAGATGACGTCGCTATCGCCGTTATCAACACGAACTACGCTCTAAACGCCAACCTAAACCCGACCAAAGACGCGCTCGTACTTGAGAGCAAAGATAGCCCGTACACCAACTACGTCGTGGTCAAAGTCGGCAACGAAAATAGCCCGAAAATCAAAGCTCTAGACAAAGCCGTCACGAGCCCGGAGGTAAAGAAATTTATCGAGGAAAAATATAAAGGCGCGATAATCCCGACGTTTTAATCAAATTTAGCCCCGCCCGCTCAAATTTAGCGGCGCGAGCAAATTTAACGAAACGACGAATCCAAATTTAGTTTAGAGACCGCTCTTAAAACAAAACGGCGTAAAAGCTTTTACCTTTTTAGCGCCGTTTTTATCAAAAAAAGGAATAATAATGAAATTTTCAAAAATACTTCTTGGTGCGCTTTTAGCTAGCAGCCTGTATGCTAACGACAAAACCATCACCGTAGGCGCATCTCCCGTGCCACACGCCGAGATTTTAGAAGAGGTCGTAAAGCCGATCCTAGAAAAAGAAGGCTATAAGCTCGACGTCAAAATTTTTAACGACTACGTGATCCCAAACATCGCCGTCGAAAACGGCGAACTCGACGCCAACTACTTCCAAGGCCTGCCGTATATGAAGTCGTTTAACAAAGACAACAACACTCACATCGTACCGACCGTGGGCGTACACGTCGAGCCTATGGGGGCGTATTCTAAAAAGATAAAAAGCCTAGACGAACTAAAAGACGGCGATATCATCGCTATCTCAAACAACGCCGCAGACTCGACGCGCTCGATAAATTTGCTCGAGAAAGCCGGCATCGTAAAGGCTAAAGAGGGCGAATACAAATCCCCGCTTGATATCATAGAAAATCCGAAAAATCTCAAATTTAAAGAGATGGAGTCCGCGCAGACGCCACGCTCTTTAGATGACGTCGCGCTAGCGTTTATCAACGTAAACTACGCCCTAGACGTAGGTCTCAAACCGACCAAAGACGCGCTGATCCTAGAGGATAAAGATAGCCCGTACACCAACTACGTAGCGACCAAGGCCGGCAACGAAAATAATCCGAAAATCAAGGCTCTAGATAAAGCCATACTAACTCCCGAGGTTAAAGACTTTATCGTAAAGCGCTACCAAGGCGCGGTGATACCGAGCTTCTGATCGCGTCAAATTAGACTGATTTGCCATCGTAAAATTTAGTTTTAAAATCGTTACAGGCGCTTTTTGTTTAAATTTTAGGGCTCAAATTTGAAAAAATAAAAAATAGTCGAGAAAAATCTCCAAAAATAAAACGGCGTAAAAGCTTTTACCTTTTTAGCGCCGTTTTAAAAAATAAAAAAGGAAAATATAATGAAAGTTTTTAAAATTTTAGCAAGTTTGGCGCTAACCTTTAACCTCTATGCAGCAGACAAAGATTACACTATCGTAGTAGCCGTCTCGCCCGTACCTCACGCAGAGATCATGGAGTTTATCAAACCCATCCTAGCAAAAGAGGGCTACGATCTAGTCATCAAAGAGATAAACGACTACTCGATCCCGAATTTAGCGACGCAAGACGGCGATTTGGACGCGAATTTCTTTCAGCACTGGCCTATCTAAAAAATCACAATGAAACCAAGGGCACGACCTTGATAACGGCTGCGGCGATACATCTCGAGCCGCTGGGTTTTTACTCTAAAAAGATAAAAAACCTAAGCGAGCTAAAAGACGGCGCTAAAGTCGCGATCGCCTACGATCCGACTAACGGCAACCGCGCTCTAAACATCTTACAAAAAGCCGGCCTCATAGAGCTAGATAAGAGTGCCGAACTTGCCACGCCAAAAGATATAGTGAAAAATCCAAAGCGCTTAAATTTCGTTGAGCTCGAGGGCGCGCAGATACCTCGTACTCTGGACGAAGTCGATCTAGCCGCCATCAGCACAAACTTTGTCCTTGACATCGGCATGAATCCTAAAAAAGACTCGCTAGCCATCGAGGGTACTGAAAGCCCGTACGCCAACATCATCGCGGTCAAAGCGGACAACGAAAACAGCCCGAAAATCAAAGCTCTCGTTAAAGCCGCAACCAGCCCCGAGACGAAAGAGTTTATCCTAAAAAGATACAACGGAGCGATACTACCGGTATTTTGATTACGCGCCGCTTGCGCTTTGACGCAGGGACGGAAGCTTTTTTGGCCGATTTTAAAGTCGGCCGATAAAAATTGAGTCAAATTTTGACTTCAAACGTCAAATTTGACTCTCAAACTGACGCGGTTAAATTTAAGGCACAAATTTGACCGCGACACGCCTTTTTTAAACTCGGCAATGCCCCACAAAACTTTATAAAGGTGCGGGTAAAACCCAAATCTTTATCTCGCAAATTTATCTTGCAATCAAATTTAAAACTCGCCCGTAGTGCCGTCAAATTTAACCGCCGCAGACGACCCTAGCCCCAAATGACGCCCGTATAAAGCTAAAATTTACCGTAGTTTGCTAAAATCATAATTTTAAATTTAAGGAGAAAAATGCTAGGCGATTTTATAAATTTTATCGTCCAAACCGTCGGCGAGTGGGGATATGCGGGCATATTTTTGATGATGTTTTTAGAGAGTTCGTTTTTCCCATTTCCAAGCGAAGTGGCGATGATACCCGCGGGCTACCTCGCACACCAAGGACAGATGAGCCTAGTTCTAGCGTGGTGTGCGGGTACGGCGGGCAGCCTCGCAGGAGCCGTGTTTAACTACTATCTATGCTACTTTTTCGGGCGCGAGCTTGTGTTAAAATACGGCAAATACGTCGGCATAACGAAGGTAAAAATGCGCAAATTTGAGGCGTTTTTTAACAAACACGGCGAGATTTCGACATTTAACTGCCGTTTGATACCGGGAGTCCGCCAGTACATCAGTCTGCCGGCGGGCCTTGCCAAGATGAATCTTTTTAAATTTAGCCTCTACACGACTCTTGGTGCGGGCATCTGGGTCGCCATATTGCTAGCAGTGGGCTGGTATCTAGGCAAAAACTACGACAAGAGCGCGTTTAGCCACATCGTGGTCGCCCTACTAGCCGCAGTCGGCCTTCTCACCGCGCTTTATATTGTTTACGTAAAACGCCTAAGCAAAAAATCAAAAATCGGCGCTAAAGAGCTAGAATAAACCGCCGAGCAAGCCGGCAAGTAAAGCCGAAATTTAAATTCGGCTTTACGTTGTAAGCTCTGCTTTATCAAATTTAACTGCAAAAACATTAAAATTTTAACTTCACCGCTATTAATCAAAAAGCAGCAGAGCGTTTTTTATCTCTCAAATTTATAAAAAATAGCATTTTTTAGAGACTGTGTAAATAGTTTATACGTTTAAATTTTACGACTTAAAGCAATAAATTTGACTACTTTTAAAGCTTCTTTGGTGAAATTAAAAAATGAAAATTTAGCCGTTTTTGCGTCTTTATTTTTCAAATAATACCCGCGCAAATCAAGCGCTAAAAGCGCAACAAGGGAAGGAAACATGTAGATGTTTATTGCGATAAGCACGATACGAAGCGCAACGGTATGCTGTAAAATAGCTTGTAAATTTAAGCTATTTTCGATGCTGATATAATAAACGCCGATCACTGCAAAAAGCGCGGCGATGCGTAAAATTTTAGATACAATTTCGTTGCCGAGTTTTGAGATATTTTCACTAACGGCTAGCGATAAAAATAGCCAGCAAAGTATCCAAATAAGCGCAAAAACCACGTCTAAAAATAAATTTTCATCGTAACGCTCGCGTACGACTATAGCAAAAGCGGGCGAAAAAATCAGGCTCAAAACAAACCAAAAAAGCGAACGAAACGCAAGCAGGACAAAGCACGCGTAGACAAAAGCGCTAGAGGCAAATAAAAGCCATTCGACCCTAAAAACGAGTGCGAGCCCGTAAACGCCGACGCAAAGCACAAATAGGCCGCAAAAGAGCGAATAGTAGCCCTCAAGCAGCCTCGTAGCCTTTAAATTTATATTTTCAAAAAAGTTTAGCACGCGTGGATCATGAAATTTTCTTTTGTTTCGGGCGAAACACCTTCATCACGCTTTCGTCGGTCTCTATAAATGCGCCGCCGATCAGGTCGATGCAGTACGGGATCGCAGGAAATACGGGCTCTAGGCACTCTCTGATCGCTTTTGGCTGGCCGGGTAAATTTACGATGAGCGCGTGCCCTCTGATGCCTGCGGTTTGGCGCGATAGGATCGCGGTGGGGACGTATTTTAGGCTAGCAGCGCGCATTAGCTCGCCAAAGCCTGGCATCATCTTTTCGCATACGGCCTCAGTTGCCTCAGGCGTCACGTCGCGGGGGGCCGGTCCCGTGCCGCCCGTAGTTAGCACTAGGTCGCAGCCTAGCACGTCTATCATGTGTTTTAGGCGCTCTTTTATAAGCTCGATCTCGTCGGGGATCACCTCGTAAAAATACTCGCGCTCGCTCGTTATCCAGCCATCCAAAACCTCTTTTATCGCGGCGCCCGATAGATCGTCGTATTTGCCCTTGCTAGCTCGGTCGCTCAGCGTCAATATGCCTATTTTTGCTTTCATTTTTTCTCCTTAAATTTAGTTGTAATACTCTTTGATAATTTTACCCAGCGCGTCTTTATCGATACTCTCAAAAATTTCGATATGCTCGCTGATGCGCTCTAGCTGAGTTTTCATGCCCGCTAAAAACGTTCCGACCTCGGCGTACGCCTCTTGCAGTAGCTCCTCGGCCTCCGCCGCGCTTGGCGTAAAGGCATGTCCCATGCCGTACTCAAAGACCATATTTTGCGCGATCTCGCGAGCCTTTGGGTTGTCGGGGTGGGTTTTTGAAAAGTTACCGTCTTTGACCATCTTTCGCGCGCTCCTGCCCCCCAAACAGACCTTGATGCGAGCAAACATTTGCGAGCGCGACTCTATCTCGCGCTCCGGACGCATAAACTGCTCCTCGACGAGCGAAATTTTTTCAAATTCTATCCCAAACCAATACGCCGCCAAGGCCTTTGCGCCCTGATAGAGCGCTTGGATGCGCTTTTCCTCGTCGTTGTAGCTTAAAATTCTCTTTTTACCGAGCAGGACTTTGTTTAAAACGCTTTCAAAATCGCTAAATTCGATTATCTCGCCGCCGCGTCTTAGCGCGTTTATCGCGGCTTCGTTTACCAGCGTAGAAAGCGCCGCCCCGCTAAAGCCGACGCTAATACGCGCCACGTCCTGCGCCTCTACGCTCGTGTTTTTGTCTTTTAGATAGGATTTTAAAATCTCGACTCTATCGGCAAAATCTGGCATCGAAAGAAAAATGCGCCTATCAAATCGCCCAGAACGCAGCAATGCCTCGTCTATCATCTCGATGCGGTTGGTCGCAGCGATCACGATGACGCCCGAGTTATCCTCAAAGCCGTCCATCTCAGTCAGTAGCTGATTTAGCGTTGCCTCGCGCTCGTCGTTTCGGTTGCCGCCGCGCACCTTACCAACGGCGTCGATCTCGTCGATAAAGATGATAGAAGGCGCATAGGCTTTAGCCTTTAAAAACAGCTCATGCACGCGTTTTGCGCCCATACCGACGTAAATTTGTACGAAACTAGCTCCGCTTTGGTAAAAAAACGGCACTCCCGCCTCGCCCGCGACGGCCTTTGCAACTAGCGTCTTACCCACTCCGGGAGGCCCTACCATCAGCACGCCTTTTGGCATTTTGATGCCGAATTTTTTATATTTCGTCGGATTTTTTAGAAAATCCACGATCTCGCTTAGCTCAAATTTGACATCCTTTATGCCCGCCACGTCGTCAAATTTGACGTTTGAGATAGCAGGAGCAACCGAGCTAGCGGCGATATTTTCATACTCATAGACGTTTGCTTTTTGATTTTCGTTTTGAGCGGCGAGTCTTTGTTTTTTAAACTTCGCATAAACCGCAAGCCCCGCAAAACAGATAGCAAGCAGCGCTAGCACGGCCAAAATTTCATCCAGCACGGGCGTCTCTTTTTTTAGATCGACGGGCACTTTTTGTACCAGAGCGCGCATATCCACGCCGTCTTTTACGATGATGTATTTGTTGCCGCCCTTAGTCGTGAGCTCCAGCTCGCCGTCGTTTACGGTCGCGCTTGCGATCATGTCGCCCTCTAGCAGCTTTTCGTAGCTTTCGTACATTATATTTTTGGGTTGATTTCTACCCACCGCAACGGCTAGCAAAACCGCCAAAATAGCCGTCAAAATCACGATGATCTTTTGTTTATTTAGCTTAAATTTGTGCATAGTCGCCCTCGCTTTTTACTTCAAATTTATCTATGACCGCCCACTCTTTTAAAATTTGCTTATCCGTTTTGATTTTTACTTTATTATAAAACTGATCGAAACCTTCGTAAAATTCGCCGTTTAGCTGCTCAACGAGAACGTTTAGGCTCCCGCCTTTTTTGGCGTGCTCTTGTCTAAATTTAAAATTATTTTCCGTTACGATTTGCTTTAAAATTTTAAGCCTAGCCTTCGCCACGTCGCCGCTAACGTCCATTTTCATATCCGCCGAGTGCGTACCGGTTCTCGGCGAATACGCAAAGCAGTGCAGATGCGTGAGCGGAAATTTTTTAAAATTTACCAGCGCCTCGCTCCATATTTCTTCGCTCTCGCCCGGATGCCCTACGATGTAGTCGGTTCCTAGCGCAAAACCCATCTGGCTAAGCTCCAAAAATAGCTCCAAATCCCTAAAGGCCTGATTTCGCCGCCTCATGATGCGTAGCATCGCCTCGCTCGTGTGCTGAAGCGCGATATGCAGATGCCGCTCTAGCCAGCTCTCTTTTAAAATCTCGCGAAAACTCTCGTCTATCTGGCTGGGCTCTATACTGCCTAGCCTTATGCGCTTTATGCCGCCTATTTTGCCGAGCCTGCCTAGCAGTCGCCCTAGGCTTGAGCCCGTATCCTTGCCGTAGCTGCCGATGTTTGTACCCGTTAGCACTAGCTCGTTGTAGCCGTTATAGGCTAAAATTTTAGCCTCGCGCAAGATCGCTTCCTCGTCCATGCTGCGCGCCTTGCCGCGGACGGCCGGGATGATGCAGTAACTGCAGGCAAAGTCGCAGCCCTCTTGGATCTTGATAAAGGCTTTGGTGTGATTTTCGTAGTTCGTTACGATATTTTTGTCGATACTTTTTAAATTTCCCAGCTCGAAAAACGGATCTTGCGACTTTAGCAGCGCATTTATATCTTCTTTTTTGCTAGCGCCTATCACGCCAAAAACCGCGCTTTTGTTAAACAGCTCCTTGCCCTTGCTCACCGCGCCACAGCCCGTTAGTATCACTCTAGCGCCGCGTTTTTTTATGCCGTTTATGTAGCTGCGCGCGCCGCTATCTGCGGAGTTTGTGACCGTGCAGGAGTTTACCACTACGATGTCGGCTTCATTTTCGTCGCTAACGATATCGTAGTCTTTGACGTAGCTTTTCATCAGCTCGGTGTCGTAGATGTTCGTGCGGCAGCCGAAGGTTTTAAAAAATACCTTCTCTCGGCGCGGCTCTTGCGCGGTCAAATTTGAGCTTGATTTCATATTTCCTCGCCGCCTTCGCCGATCGGCTTTGACTCGCCGGCTTTTACGCGTCTATCCATGTAAACGGTCTGCGTAGGATAGGCGATCACGATATCGTCGTGGCTGGCGATAGCCTCCATGATCTCCGCGCTTATCGTGCTTCGCAAAGATAGTGTGGCAAAGGTATTTGCCATATACCAGACTGAAATTTTCACGCCGTAAGGCTCGATAAAGGTAAATACGCGCGGCTCGACGTTCGGGTTTTTTATGCTGTATTGATTTCGCAGCTTGCTCATTTGCTTTTTGGCGATCTCGGTGTAGCCTTTGGAGTATTTTCGCGCGATATCCTTGATGATATGGGCGGCTTTTTTGTGGTTAGAATCAAAGCTACAAACGACGTCTATACCGTCCCAGACGGTCTTCATGCCGTGGTGCGAGTAGTTTGCGATAAGATCGGTGAAGATGTAGTTGTTCGGTACGAATATAATGCGCCCCGCTCTGCGGTTTGAGTTTACGGTGACGATCGTAACGTCCTCGTAGATAGTCATCCTAAGCAGCGAGATATCGATGATGTCGCCCACGACGTCCTCTCCATCCTTGCGTACCTTTATGCGGTCGCCGACGTGAAAACTACCTCCGAAAACTATCACCGTCCAGCCGAGCATACTCATAAACATATCTTTCATAGCAATCGCAATACCCGCGGACGCAAAGCCCAGCACCGTAACGAGATAGGTCACGTTTTCGATATAGGCAAAAAGCAAAATCATGATGATGAGCGTGATGTTTACGAGATTTATAAATTTGTTCGCCGTATAGAGGCGCTCGTTATCCGTGATCGTCTTTTTGATGATAAATTTAAACAAAAAGGAAAGTCCGATCACGACGACGATAAATATACCGATATCTAGCGCCTTTTTCATCTGCGCTTTGATATCCTCGCTGGTGCGGTTTATCGCCTCGTTTACGCGCTTTTCGTACACGCCGTATGTGGTCTTTGCGATGTCGGCAGCGGCGTTAAATTCCGCTAGTTCCTGTCTAGCTTCGGCAAGCTCTGCTTGAAAGCGCGCGTCATCGCTCAAATTTACAATCTGGGTTAAAATTTGCTCTTTTCTAGCTAGCTCGTCGGTCGTCTTTGAAAGTCCGTCTAGTCGGCGTTTATACTCGTCTTTTTCGCTTCTGAGCTGCTTTATGTGCGAAAAGCCCGAGATCACGGCGACGGGATTGGTTATCTTTTGTAAAATTTCTATCTCGGGAGCCGTTATCATGCTAGAAAACGGCGCTTTTTGAAACTCTCTTAAAAGCTCTATCTGCTCTTTTAGCGTGCTTTGCTTTTTTTGTAGCTCTAGCACTTTTTCGGTATTTTTAGCCTGTTTTTTTATCGCTGCTTCGATTTCGTCAAGCTCCGCGCTTAACTTTTGAAAGGTGTTGTAGTTTGAGTAGCGAGTCGCCCAGATATTATCTGCTAGCTCGTCCTCTATAAAGGCCAAAGACGCGTTTAGATCGGATAGCTGAGCTTCTTTGGTTGCGTTAAAATCGCTAGGTATATCATCAAGCGCATATGCAAAGATCGCAAAAAATAAAATAAATAAAATTTTTCTCATTCAAACTCTCTTAAAACGTCCATCACGAGCTCGCGCGGCACGTCTTTTCGTATCTCGTATGCGCCGATACCTCGCGGTAGGATAAATTTGATCACCGAGTTTTCCGCCTTTTTATCAAGGAAAAACGCCTCGTAAAAGCCGTCTGCGTTTGGCACCTTGTAGCTTATCGGCAGGTCAAATTTAACTAAAAGCTCCGCCACACGCGCCTTTTGCTCCTCGCTCATAAGGCCTAGCTTCACCGCTAGCGCGTTAGCCATGTTCATACCGATCGCCACCGCCTCGCCGTGTAGATATTTTTTATAGTTCGTTTCGTTTTCTATCACATGAGCGAAAGTATGGCCGTAGTTTAGCACCGCGCGCACGCCTTTTTCGCGTTCGTCGGCCTCTACGGCGGCGGCCTTTATCTGCACGCAGCGGTAGATCAAATTTTGTAAATTCGCCTCATCCGTCAAATTTGCGCTCCCCATCCACGAAAATAGCTTTTCGTCAAAGGTTACGGCCATCTTTGCCGCTTCTGCAAGCCCCGCTGCAAATTCGCGCCTTTCAAGCGTCTTTAAAAACCCGGTTTCGCAGTAAACGGCGCTTGGCTGATAAAACGAGCCGATCAGATTTTTGCCGAATTTATTATTTACGCCCGTCTTTCCGCCTACGCTCGCGTCCACTTGCGCTAGCAGAGTAGTCGGGATGTTTATAAATTTGATCCCGCGCTCGAAAATACTCGCCGCAAAGCCCGCCATATCACTCACCACTCCGCCGCCAAGCGCGATGATCACGCTGCTGCGGTCAAGACGGCTAACGAAAAGCTGCTCTAAAATCGCCTCGATAGTTTGCATATTTTTATACTCTTCGCCGTCTGGGACGCTGATGACGAATTTTTGCGGACAATCTATGCGTGAGAGTAAATTTTGCAGGTAAAGCCCGCCTACTTTTGCGTTTGTCACGATTGCGACTTTAGCGTTAAATTTAAGCTCTTTTAGCTCGTTTATATAGACGCCGTAGCCGGGCTTGCCGTCAAATTTTATATCTATTTTCATCTTATTCTCCGCTTTTATTTTATCCAAAATAGCCTAATTTATCGGTATAAAAATTTGATAGTTATCGCTAAGGCGCGAGTACAGACGGTTCATATCGTTTGAAAACGCCGCAAAGGCGTCTTTTTTGCTGATCTTTTTCGTAAACGGCACGAACTGAAGCAAATTTCGCTCTTTTTTTAGTCTTAAAATCGGATTTGAGTTTTTATCCTCGACGACCTCGATCTTACGCCCGAAAATCTTAGCTAAGCTATCAAAATGCTCCTCCATCTCCTCGTCTGCGCCGTTTCGGCCGAAGTGATAAAGGGTGATGGGCATATCAAGCTGCGAGCAGCAGTCCATGATGACGGCCGATTGGCTCTCTATCTCGTCGCCAAAACCGCTACTTAGCACCACGCCCTTTTTGATCTCGTCGATGTCGCTTTTACCGATGGCGGCGACGGGTTTTTTTAGCTCGAAAAGCAGCCTTTTGTGCGCAGAGAAAAATTTATTATCCGTCACCACTAGCCCGACGTCGTTTTTAAAAACATCGTCTTTTATCTGCCCTACTCCGCCTCCGAAATAATCAAACATCACCGTCGCCATCTCGTCTTTTACGGATTTTAGCCTTTCGTAGGCTAAATTTAGCGCAGGATTTACGACCTTGACGAAAAGGCGCCTGTTGTTTAGCTTTTCGTGCAGTTTTAGACTCTGCTCAAGCAGCCTTATGCACAGCTTTTCGCCCATCTTTTTCATGTCTAAAAACAGATAGATGTTGTGCCCAAACGGGTTTGGAAACTGCCCCGTTTCTTTTTTTACGCTTCTAAATACGCTTAAAAGCACGCTTGGTTCGCCTACTATCAGCAAAACGTCGCCGGGCAGGATCATTAAATTAGGCTTTGCGATCATAAAATTAGAGCCGCGATAAATCATCGCGATGCGCCATTTTTTCTGCGTTATGGAGCTGATGTGGCGGTACATAAAGGAGCTTCCTACAGGCACTTTTACTTCCATTATCTCGCCCTTGCCAAGGCCTAGGTTATCGGCTACGACGGGGATATCGGGTAAAAAGTCCATAAGCCTAGCCGTTAACACCGCTCGCGCATCCAAGACCGTTAAGTGCGAGTCGTCCT
Source organism: uncultured Campylobacter sp. (assembly GCA_963519525.1). GTDB lineage: Bacteria > Campylobacterota > Campylobacteria > Campylobacterales > Campylobacteraceae > Campylobacter_A. The sequence goes on along the minus strand of CAUQOI010000008.1, from coordinate 16,798 downwards.
CCAGTCCGCCAAGCCCCCAAAGATCAAGCATCAAAATTTCCGTTTTTTTGCTGATTTGACGCAGGTTATTATAGACGCTGACCGTATCAAAGCTGTCTTTTAACATTATCATAAACTGGCTAAAATAGCCGCTTGCTACTTGCCTTAGTCTATCAAGGCTCGTCGGATCAAAGCGGTAAAAGGTAAAATTTTCTAAATTTACGTCCGAGTAATCCTCGTCTCCGCAAGCGATAACTACGTAGTGATGCGTGCTGCTTCTGCTTACGAATAGTCTTTCTAAGAAATGTTTCGCTACAATGCCGTCCGCAACTATTAAGATATTTTTCATTAAAACTCCAAATTTAAAGGGACTATTATATCAAAATGACTTTTAGTATAGATAAAACGGACGGTGCGGCGCGCGCGGGCACGCTAATCACCGCTCACTCGACGATCAAAACGCCCGTGTTTATGCCAGTTGGTACCGTCGGTGCCGTAAAAAGCCTAGACGCCGTGGATATGATGCAAATTTTAGGCGCCCAAATCATCCTAGGCAACACCTATCACCTCTACCTGCGCCCCGGCAGCAAGGTAGTAAAGGAGCTTGGCGGCCTGCACGGCTTTACTAAATTTAACCGCTCGTTTTTAACCGATAGCGGCGGATTTCAGGCATTTTCTCTGAGCAAGATCTCAAAGCCGGACGAAAACGGTATCAAATTTAAAAGCCACATCGACGGTAGCGCGCACTATTTCACGCCGCGCTCCGTGCTAGACACTCAGTACGACCTAAACTCCGACATCATGATGATCTTAGACGATCTAGTCGCGCTTCCGGCTGAAAAAAAGCGCGTGGAGCTAAGTATCAAACGCACGATAAAATGGGCGCGCGAGGCGATAGATTATCATAATTTTAAGCAAGACAAAGGCGAAGGGCTCACGCAAAATATATTCGGAATAATCCAAGGCGGCACGGACGAGGCGGCGCGTAAATTTTGCGCCGAAGCGCTGTGCGAGATGCCCTTTGACGGGCTTGCTATCGGCGGTCTTAGCGTAGGCGAAAGCAACCAAGAGATGTATGATACCGTGCAGGCCGTGATGCCCTACATCGACGCGGCGCGTCCGCGCTATCTCATGGGCGTAGGCACTCCAGAAGACCTCGTAGAAAACGTAGCCCGCGGCGTGGATATGTTTGACTGCGTGATGCCGACGCGAAACGCGCGCAACGGCACGCTATTTACGAGTTTTGGTAAGATAAATATTAAGTCCGCAAAATTTGCAACCGACCGCGCTCCGATAGATCCCCAGTGCGACTGCTACGCGTGCCGCAACTACTCGCGCGCCTATCTTAGCCACCTATACCGCGCGGGCGAGCTGACGTTTTTCCGTTTGGCCAGCCTACACAACTTGCATTATTATTTAAATTTGATGCGGCAGATGAGAGATGCGATAATGGCCGGCGAATTTGAAAAATTTAGGCGAAATTTTTACGCCAAACGCGGTAAAGACGCGCCGAGCATATAAGGCAAAACCGTGAGCGAGCGCGATATCTCGGGGTACTTTTACGGCGAGGAGTGCGAGTACGTCTATCTCGTGACGGACGGCAGCGAACAAAACTATAAATTTATCTTTAAAGACGACAAAATTTACGCCCAGAACGGCAGCGAGAGCGGTGCGGAGGAGTTTATCCGCGTCGTAAAAAAGATAACGAGCGAGTTTCGCGCCAAGATCGCCGAGCACTCCGCCCAGCTTGAAAGCTACGAGAAAATTTACGCGGGCAAGAGGGATTTTACTAAATTTATCAAAAAGCACGCGGTCTTAAAATACGAAATACGCAAATTTCAAAATAAAATTTCACACTTTTACGAGGCTCTAGCGATCTGTCAAAACGAAAGGCCCGAGCTAAAAAAGCAGCTCAAAAACTACGTCTACGAAGCAGGAGTGCTAAAAAACGCAGCCTGCGAAAACGCCGCTAGGATAGACGATATATACGCGCATATACAGAGCCTAAAAAACGACAAAATCAACCGAAACATCTACATCCTCACGCTGCTTTCGGCGCTATTTTTGCCGCTAAATTTTATCACGGGATTTTTTGGGATGAATACGAACGGGATGTTTTTAAACGGCTTTCAAAACGGCACCGCAATCGTCGCCGGGTCTATGCTTGCGCTTTTTGCGACGCTAGCGGGACTGTTTTATTTTCTAAGTAAACGGCACGAGTAAATTTGCAAGGTCATTTGCGACTAGCTAAATTTAACTAGCCGCCAAATTTGCCGCAAATTTAACGCGCTCCAAATCAAAACCGCGAATCAGGCGCGCGGCATAATCAAATTTACTCCGCTTTTCCAGCCGTCGCTTTATAGATACCGATTTCGTCTTGCAAAATTTTATATTTTTGAGCTAGCAGGCTGGTCCTACCTTCAAGCAACGAATTTTGCGCCTCTAGATAGTTTTTTAGCTCGGTTTTGCCGTAGTCGTATTTGAGCTTATATATGTCGCTGATAGAGCTTAGATTTCGCAAATTTTCGTTTAAATTTAGCAAAACCGCCTCGTCTTTTTGCAGATTTTTATAGCTCGCGTCGATCTCGTTTAGCGCGGTCGTTAGCGTCTGCGCGTAGTTTAGCTTCATCGTCTCAAACTCTAGCTCGGAGATTTTTAGCTTTGATTTAAGCTTAGAATAGTTTAAAAACGGCAAATTTATCGCGATATTTCCGCTTAAGAAATTTAGCTTAAGCCCCTCGCTCGCGCTATCGCCGCTTCCGCTAAGTCCTGCGCCTACCGTGATGCTTGGATAGAAGTTTTTTTCGCTAACCTTAACCCCCAAAAGCGCCTCTTTGATGCGCGAGATCGCGGCTTGCAGGTCGGGACGCGAGCCGATAACGTAAAGCGGCACGTTTAAATTTACGCCCTGCGGCGAGATATCGCTCAAATTTCCGCTCAAATTTAAATCAAATTCGGGCCTAACGTTTAGCAGATTTCTTAGCGTTTTTTCCGCCGCGTCAAGACTCTTGGCCGCGTTTAAAATTCTGTTTTTAGCCGAGATTACCGAGCTTTTTATTTGCTTTAGGCTTAGCTCCTCTTCTTTGCCGAGCTCAAATTTAGCCTTTACGATAGATTCTAGCTCTTCGTAGTTTTTTAGCGTTTTTTCGTATAGATTTATGCTCTCTTTTTGATATTTCACTTCAAAATACGCGTCCGCGATAGAGTTAATAAGCGCGAGTCTAGCGGCCTCTAGGTCGTATTTCGTCGCATTTGCCTCCCACATGGCGGCGTCTGCGGAGTTTGTGAGCTTGCGCCACAGATCGATCTCGTAGCTTAGCGATATGCCGCTTTTATAGCTCTCGCTCCAGCTGCCGCCCGTTTTTATGTTTTTACCCGTTTGCGCGCCCAAATTTGCGCTAAAGCTAGGCACGAGATCGGCCTGCAAAACGCCTGCTTGCGCGAGGGCTTTATTTACCGCGACGGCTGACTTTGCCAGATCGATATTATTTTTTAGCGCGAGGCTGATTAGCTCGTTTAGGCGCGCTTGGCCGTAACCCGTCCACCACTCGCGGTTTATCCTTATATCGGCGCTTGCACCCTCTTTTAGCAAAATTTGCTCGTAGTTTTCGTTTATCTGCGTTACCGCGCAGCCGCCGAGCAAAAAGGCGGCTAGGATTATGGAGATTTTTTTCATTTTATTCCCTTGAAAGAGCGTCGATCGGATTTAGCTTTGAGGCGCTGCGAGCGGGCATGTAGCCAAATATCACGCCTATCGCGCTAGAAACCGCGAGCGCGACCACGATAGAGGTCTGCGAAAATATCATCTTTATATCGGGCGCGAAATTTTCCGTTAGATACCCGATACCAAACGCCGTCCCGACGCCGATTAGTCCGCCGATGAGACACAGTAGCACCGCCTCGATCAAAAACTGCTCGAGGATATTTCCCTGACGCGCGCCGATCGCCATCCTGATGCCGATCTCTTTGGTGCGCTCGGTTACGGAAACTAGCATGATATTCATGACGCCGATGCCGCCCACTAGTAGCGAGATAAAGGCGATACAAGAGATCAGCAGCGTCATAGTCCTCGTAGTCTCCTCGATCGTCTTTTTGATCGTATCGGAGTTTCTGGTGAAAAAGTCCTTTTTGCCGTGCTTGGCGGTTAAAATTTCAGTTAAACTCTGCTCTGCGATCTGCGCGTTTACGCTGTCTTTTACCTTAACCGTGATGGATGATAGATGTCTATCGCCGGTTAGTTTGTTTATGACTGCGGTATATGTAGAAAACGTGCGCAGAGTACTGGAGTCTGCGAACATATTGTCGTTTTTGGCTACTACGCCGATGATCCTAAATGGGCGTTTGTTAAACAGCACGGTCTTACCCAGCGGATCCTCGTTTTTAAAAAACTGCTCCCTGGTGGGCTGATCTATCACGATCACGGACGCCGACTCTGCGACCTCTTGCGCTGTAAACACTCGCCCAGCCTCGACGGTGTAGCCCATCACGTTTAGGCTATCCTCGCTGCCGCCTCTGATCGTCGCAGAGGCTGATTTGTTGCCGTAGGTGAGCGTGCCGCTAGCGGAGGCGTTTGGCGTAACGCTATCTAGATAGTCTTGCTTAGCCAGCATTGCCGCGTCGCTCACGGTTAGATTTTTAACCCTCTCCGAGCGCATATCGCCGAAGCCCTTGCCGTTATAAATATCAATCGTGTTCGTTCCGATGCCACGGATATCGGAGAGGATCTGCTCCTGCGTGCCCTGCCCAAGTGCTACGACGCAGATGACCGATGTGATGCCGATGATGATGCCAAGCATCGTTAGCACCGAGCGCAGTTTGTGGCTAAGTATCGCGTTTATCGACATTTTAAAGCTCTCGACAAACTGATCTTTGTAAAAGCTAAAGATATTTTTACGCTTTGGGCTAGGTTTTTCGGAGGCGAAAATTTCCTCGTTTTTTACCGTATCGCTCAAAATTTTACCGTCTTTTATTTCGATGACGCGGTTTGCGTATGCGGCGATATTGGGGTCGTGCGTGACGATGATGATGGTGTGGCCTTGCTTGTGCAAATTCGTTAAAATTTCCATCACCATGAGGCCGCTTTTGCTATCTAGAGCGCCCGTCGGCTCGTCAGCCAGGATGATTTCGCCGCCGTTTATGAGCGCTCTAGCGATCGAGACTCGCTGCTGCTGTCCGCCGCTAAGTTTATTGGGCAGATTTTGCAGCTTTTCGCCAAGCCCGAGCCCTTCTAAAATTTCGCTAGCTTTTTTATTCCGATCTTTTTTAGAAACGCCGGCATACACGCTCGGCAAAGCGACGTTTTGTAGCGTAGTTAGCGCAGCCAGGAGATTATAGCGTTGAAATATAAAGCCAAATTTCTCCCTTCTTAGACGCGCCAGATCGTCGCTTTCAAATTTAGATATATCGGCGCCTTCTAGCAGGTACTGCCCGCCGCTTGGGCTATCTAGGCAACCAAGGATGTTCATGAGCGTGGATTTACCCGATCCGCTTTGTCCGATGATGGCGATAAACTCGCCCTTTTTTATGCTCAAATTTACGTCTTTTAGCGCGTCAAAGGTATTATCGCCGAGCTTAAATTTCTTGCCTAAATTTTTAAGTTCTATCAAATTTTTCAAGACGTCGCCTTAGTATCTCATTCTTCTTTTTTCTTGTTCGAGCATTTCGCTGATTTCAGCCGCCGAGTTTCGCTTCGTCACGACCTCCTCGCCTTCCTCTACTCCGCTTAAAATTTGAGTTTTTAGGCTGTCGGTTAGTCCCGTTTGCACCTCTCTTCGCTCGGCCGTATCTAGCCCGTCTTTATCCTTTTTTAGCACGTAGACTACGCTTTTGCCGTCTTCGTTTTTGACGGCTATCGAGGGCACTATGACGGCGTCTTTAGCGCTATCTAGGATGACGGTATTTTGCGTGGTCATACCGATCCTTAGCGTGCCATCGGCATTATCCACGATAGCTTTGGCGTAGTAGTAAATCGCCGAACTACTCGAGCTTGAGGCAGTCGAGCCAGAGCTTGTGGTCGTGGTGTATTTGCCGTTGCTTAGCGTGGTGAGGCCCGGGTCGATCGAGCTAATACGGGCGTGAAATTTACGATTCGGCTCGGATAGTATCGAGTATTCGACTTTTGAGCCTACCTTTATCTTCGTGATGTCGCCCTCGGCGATCTCCATTTTTAGCTGTACCTTGCTTAGATCTGCTATGTTTACGATGGTGGGCGTAGTTTGGTTTGAGTTTACGGTTTGACCCTCCTCGACCTGCACGGAGACCACGACGCCGCCTTTTGGGGCGATGATCTTAGTGTAGCCAAGGTCGATTTGAGCGGTGTTTAGAGAGATTTTAGCCTGCACGATTTGCGCTTCGATCTCTTTTAGCGAGGCTTCGTTTGCAGCTAAGGTATTTTTGGCGTTTTCAAACTCCTCTTTTGAGGTTGCGTTTTTAGCAAAAAGCTCTTGTTCGCGCTTAAATTTGGTCTTTGAAATCTCAAGCGCGACTTTGGCAGAATTTAACTTCGCTTCGTAAATCCCAAGCTGGGCTTTTTTGGTATCTACGTTATTTTGCTGAGTCGCGGAGTCGATTTCTGCTATCATGTCGCCGGCTTTTACGACATCGCCGAGCTTTACGTAGAGCTTTTTGATCTGGCCGCCTACCTGCGCGCCTACGTCGATTAGCTCGGTAGCGTAGATTTCGCCGTTACTCTCGATGCTTTTTACGAGCTCGCCGCGAACGGCTTTTGAGGTGATAAACTGATCGACTTGCGGGACGTTAAAATTTTTATCGTAGAAGTAGTAACCAACCCCCGCTAGCACGGCGAAAACCGCGACAAATTTGATAAGTTTTTTCATTATTTCTCACTTTTTAAAATTTAACGCGAGATTATATACAAAAATGCGTTAAGGCGATGTTAAGTAATTCAATTAAATTTTATTTTTCTTTAATGCGAGCCGCCGTATAATCGCATTTTTGAAATTTATAACTCGGATTACGCAAATGTTTACGCAATTATTATCCATTTTTATCATTATCGCTTCGGGCTACGGGGCGAAAAAATTTAAGGTCTTTGAGCAAAAGAACGCCTCCGTTTTCATAAACTACGCGCTTTGTTTCGCGCTTCCGGCGCTGATTTTCGATAAAATTTACCACGTAAACATCGACACCACGCTTATAAACGTCATCGCCACGGGTTTTGCCTGTTCGATGCTGGGCGCTGCGGCGATATTTTTGGCGTGCAAATTTTTAAAATTCAACAAAGCCACGACCGTGAGCGCCGTACTGCTAGGGATGTTCGGAAATACCGTATTTATGGGTATGCCTATCATCAAAGGCTTTTTCGGCGAGGATGCGATGAACGAAGTCATCTTTTACGATCAGTTAGCCACCTCGATCCCGATTAGCATTTTTGGGCCTTTTATCCTGGCTTTCGGCGCTCCCGCGAAAGTTTCGCTCGTGCAAAACGTGATGAAAGTGATTAAATTTCCCCCTTTCGTCGCGCTCATCTTAGGCTTTTTGCTTCGCGGCGTTCCGCTTCCGAAGGTGCTATTTGATGCGCTTACGCTTTTTGCGCAAAGCGTCGTTCCCGTCGCTCTTTTTGCGATCGGCATCGGGCTTGGATTTCGCAGTATCAAGAGCTGCTATAAATCAACGGCTGTGGTAATCGCGGGCAAGATGCTGCTAGCGCCTTTTATTTTTATATTAGTCACGATAGTTTTTGGCGTAAATTTCGGTCAAATTTGGATGATAGGCATATTGCAGTGCGCCATGCCGCCGATGGTGCTAGCAAGCGCGATGATCATGAAAGCAGAGCTTGATAGCCAGCTAGCAGTCGCCGCCGTAGCCGTGGGAGTGGCGTTTAGCTTCGTTAGCCTGCCGCTTTTATCATACGTTTTTAGCTTGATGGCTTAAATTTCACGCTCATTTCACGTTTCTTAGCTAAACTTCCATCATAAATTTTCTTAAAGGAGATGCTATGAAAAAGTTAGCTTTAGTTGCGCTTAGCGCGTTGTTCGTTACAGGTTCTATCTTTGCCGCCGAGATGAAAGGCGATATGATGGAGAAAAAAGATACCATGATGGAAAAGAAGGACGCCATGATGGAGAAAAAAGACGACATGATGATAAAAAAGGACGAAATGAAGGGCGACATGAAAGAGATGAAAGACGATATGGGTAAAAAGAAAGACGATATGAAAGATACGAAAAAGGATAAGATGTAATGACGCAAATTTTGCTCGTAGAGGACGATGAGACGCTAAGCGAACTCATCAGCGAGTATCTGAGCGAACAAGGCTACGACGTGACCGTTCGCGCCGATGCTAAAGCAGCTCTAGATACCGCCTACGAGCGAAATTTTGATATCCTTATCCTCGACGTCAAGCTACCTAAAGGCGACGGTTTCTCCCTTTTGCGCGAACTTAGGCGGCTTGGCGACGACACGCCTGCGATCTTTACCACCTCGCTAAACGCGCTACAAGACCTAGAGATCGGCTACAAAAGCGGCTGCGACGACTACCTTAAAAAGCCGTACGAGCTAAAAGAGCTTTTGCTTCGTATTCAAATTTTAATCAAGCGCAAATTTTCTCACGTAAATGACGAATTTATCGAGCTTAACGACGGATATAAATTTTATCCAAGCTCCAAAACGCTCCGGCAAAACGGGCAAATCGTAAACCTCTCAAACAAAGAAAGCGAACTTTTGGCGCTATTTTTGGAAAATAAAAACGCACTGCTGAGCAAAGAGACGATATTTGAGAAAATTTGGAACTACGGCGAGGAGCCAAGCGAGCTGAGCCTGCGGGTTTACGTCAAAAACTTACGCCGAATTTTAGGCAAGGACGCGATCATAAATAGGCGCGGAGACGGCTATATCTATGTCTGAGCGCTCCGCCGTTATAGCAAAAATCCTCTCGCTTTATCTCATCACTAGCGCCCTATTTTTGGGGTATTTTTTTACGAACGGCTATAAAATGAAAAAGGAAGCCCTCATCTCAAACGAGGTAAAAAATCTAAAAGAGATCAAGATGGGTATCTATATGAAAGCACGTATGGACGGGCTTGGCGCAGTAAAAAGCTTTACCGCCGAAAAAGACGTCAAAGCCTGCATAATAGCTAAAAGCGGTCAAATTTTATACGGCGAGGCAGGCTGCGCTCAATTTGACGACGCCCAGAGTAGCGCGGCCGTATCGGACGGCAAGGTAACGATATTTGAGGCTTTGCAAAATATGGACGAAGGCGGCGCGGACGAGCTATCGACGGCAAAAATCGCGCTAAGCGGTAAGGACGTCACGAGCGAGCTAAATTTGCTTCGACTGCGTACAGCGCTAAATTTGCTTATCGTTTTAGGCGTCATCATGATAATCGCCTTTTATCTAGCAAAGACCGCGCTAGCGCCGCTACACGCCAAGATCGCCGCGCTAAATCGCTTTATAAAAGACTCTACTCACGAGATAAACGCACCCCTTAGCGTCATACTTATGAGCATCGAAACGGCAGATAAAAGTAGCCTAAGCCAGAGAAATTTAAAGCGCCTAAACAACATCCAAACCGCCGCCAAAACGCTAAGCCACATCTACGAAGATCTAACGTATTTATCCTTTGGCGCCTCAAGCTCCGCACCAAAAGAGGAGCTAAATTTTAGAGACATTTTAAACGAGCGACTCGAATTTTTTGCTCCGTTTTTTGCTAAACGAGGGCTTGATTTAAGGCTAAATTTAAAAGACGCTCTCATAAATGCAAACGGCTATGAGCTAAAACGTGCGGTGGATAACCTACTAAGCAACGCCGTGAAATACGCAAACCAAGGCGGCTACGTCGCGGTTAGTTTGCAAGACGGCGAGCTAAAAATCTCAAATAGCGGCGAGGGGTTAAGCAAAGAGCAGCAAGATAAAATTTTCGAGCGATACACGCGGTTTAACGAAGACCAAGGCGGCTTTGGCATCGGGCTAAATTTAGTCAAAAGAGCCTGCGAAAACAACGCTATATCCGTAACCTGCGAGAGCGAATCCGGCAAAGAAACAACCTTTACGCTTAGGTGGACTCATTAAATTTGACGATTTTAAGGATGCATGTTTGGCTAGATAAAATTTGCGAAAAAGCCAGCCGTAAAAACAGCCTACATTTAGCCGCAAATTTTACCCAAGCAACCAAATTTGTTAAATTTTAAAATTTTCTATCTCGTTAAAATTTAAATACCGATAAATTTGCGCCTCTTTGCCCGCAAGCTTTTGGGGCACTATGCTCATGTATTCGCTCACGCTAGGCAGCCTGCCTAGCACGGCGCAAACGGCCGCTAGCTCGGCGCTACCTAGATATACGCGCGCGCCCATACCCATGCGGTTATCAAAATTTCTCGTCGAGGTCGAAAAAACGGTCGCGCCGTCGTTCACGCGGGCTTGGTTACCCATGCAAAGCGAGCAGCCGGGCACCTCCGTGCGAGCACCTACCGCGCGAAAGATATCATAGTATCCCTCCTTTTCTAGCAGTGCCTGATCCATCTTGGTAGGCGGTGCGATCCAAAGGCGAGTGGGCATCGTCCCAAGCCCCCGCAGAGCCTCGCCCAGCGCGCGGTAGTGGCCGATATTGGTCATACAGCTACCCACAAATACCTCGTCGATCTTGTGCGGGCGCGAGCTGTCGGCTAAAATTTCGCTCAGAGTCGCGACGTCGTCGGGATCGTTCGGGCAGGCTAGGATGGGCTCAGTGATCTCGTCCAAATTTATCTCGATCACCTCGGCGTAGCGCACGTTTTTGTCGGCTCGCAGTAACTCCGGCGCCGCTAGCCACTCGCGCATTTTCGCCGCGCGCCGCTCCAGGCTAGCCCTACTTTCGTACCCCGCCTCTATCATCGCCTCGATGAGAGCGACGTTTGAGCGGACGTATTCGCAGACGCTTTGCTGGCTCAAATTTACCGCGCAGGCCGCCGCAGAGCGCTCGGCCGAGGCGTCGCTTAGCTCAAAAGCCTGCTCGACTTTTAGATTTTCCAGCCCCTCGATTTCTAAAATTTTACCCGCAAATACGTTTTTCTTGCCCTTCTTTTCGACCGTGAGCAACCCGCGCTTGATCGCGTAGTAGGGGATCGCATTCACTAGATCGCGCAGCGTCACGCCCTTTTGCAGTCGCCCGCTAAATCGCACGAGCACGGACTCTGGCATATTTAGCGGCATAGCCCCAGACACCGCCGCAAACGCCACCAGTCCGCTACCCGCAGGAAAGCTCACGCCAATAGGAAACCGCGTATGGCTGTCGCCGCCCGTGCCCACGGTATCTGGCAGTACCATGCGATTTAGCCACGAGTGTATGACGCCGTCGCCCGGCCTTAGGCTCACTCCGCCGCGCGAACTCATAAATTTAGGCAGCGTCCTTTGCGTCTCGAGGTCGCTAGGCTTTGGATACGCCGCCGTGTGACAAAAGCTCTGTAACACGAAATCAGCTGAAAATCCAAGACTAGCCAGCTCTTTGATCTCGTCGCGCGTCATCGGTCCGGTGGTGTCCTGCGAGCCTACAGTGAGAGTCGCCGGTTCGCAGTACTGCCCTGCCCTAACCCCCTGCACGCCGCAGGCCTTGCCGACGATCTTTTGAGCCAGCGTGTAGCCCTCGCTCTCGTTCGTTTGCGGCTGCGCGGGCTTCGCAAATATATCCTCTGCGCCTAAATTTAACGCGGCTCTAGCCTTAGCGCAAAGCGAACGGCCGATGATGAGCGGTATGCGCCCGCCCGCTCTGATCTCGTCAAATATAGTGTTTGGCGCAAGCGTAAAACGAGCGACCGGCTCGCCTTCGGGCTTAGCGGCTGCGCCCAAATTTGCCTCGTCCGCCTTGCGCTCGAATTTACCGCCGTTTTCGTCGCCGTAAATTTGAACCGCGTCAAATTTACCCTCGGTGTTCAAATTTACCTGCCCGACGCGGAAAATCTCGCCCGCATACGGGTAGATATCGACGATGTCGCCCGTTTCTAGCGCGCTCGCGTCGGCTATAATCGGCAGCGCGCCGCTATCTTCGGCGGTGTTGAAAAATATCGGCGCGATCGCCGTACCTATCACGATGCCGCCCGTTTTTTTGTTCGGCACACCCTCTATCTCGCGCCCGAGGTGCCACTGGATGGAGTTTATGCCGCTCTTTCGGCTACTGCCCGTGCCCACGACGTCGCCCGTATAGACGACTTCTAGCCCGCTTTTTTTAAGCTCATTGATCATTTCCAGACTGCCCGGCTGACGCTTAACTAGCATCGCGTTTGCGTGCAGCGGGATATCCGAGCGCGTATAGGCCTCGCTAGCGGGACTTAGATCGTCGGTGTTGGTTTCGCCGGCGACCTTAAAAATCGCCGCTCTGATACGCCTAGGCAGGCTCTCGCGCGCCCTAAACCACTCAGCCTCCGCCCACGAGCGTAGCACTTCTAGCGCAAATTTATTGGTTTTTGCAAGCTCCGCCACGTCGTTAAAATAATCATGCACGAAAATCGTCTCTTTTAGCACGTTACAGGCGGCCTGTGCTACGGCCTCGTCGCCGTTTTTTAGACTCTCAAGCAACACGATGACGCTGTATCCGCCCAGCATCGGTCGCAGCAAATTTACGGCGGTGATTTTATCGATTTCGCTTATAACCAGCCCATGATTTATAATCTCGTTTAAAAACTCCGCTTTTACTTTCGCTGCGTCGTCTACGCCCGGATTTACGCGATTTGCGAGTAAATTTACGAGCCACTTTACCTTCTTTTGATTTTCATCTAGCTTTGCGGCGATAATCGCTTCGCCCTCGCTGCCCGGCTCCATCGGTGGCACGCGTCCTGAAAGTAAGCCTAGATACTCCCTCTCGTGCACACTTTCAAGCTTTAAAAGCTCGCAAACTTTTCTGGTCTGCTCCTCGTTTAGCGGTAGCGGCGGCACGCCTAGGGCCTCGCGCTCTTTTACGTGCTTTTCGTACTGCGTGAAAAAGTCCATCGTTTATCCTTATTAAAATTTACGTAATTTTAGCAAAACAAAGCGAAATTTGGCTAAATTTAAGCACTTGATTTTAAGGAATTACGATGCAAAAAGCGTATTTTGACTCGCCTATCGGCGTTTTGGAGATTTGCGGCGACGAGAGCGGAGTTTGCGAGCTAAATTTCGTGCGAGATTTTGTCCGCACGGACGTAACGGACGCAAATTTAAAGCTCTGTTTGAGCGAGCTTGAGAGTTATTTTAAAGGCGAGCTTAAAAACTTTAAAACGCGGCTAAATATCGGCGGCACGGCGTTTCAAAGGTGCGTTTACGAAAATCTGCAAAAGATCGCTTACGGGCAGCGCGTAACGTACGCCAGGCTGGCAGAGATGGCTGGGCGGCCAAGGGCGTTTCGCGCGGCAGGCTCGGCAAACGCAAAAAACAAAATCCCAATCATCGTGCCCTGCCATAGAGTCGTCGCTTCGAACGGCCTTGGCGGATACAGCGGCGGCGAAGGGCTGGCGACTAAAATTTGGCTTTTGGAGCATGAGGCGAAATTTAAAGACTAAATTTGGTAGCTTGTATTTTTATGATTGAAATTTGACAATGTGCATATATCAAATTTGTGATTGATGGGCACAAATTTGACGCGAGCTTTTACGCTCGCCGATTTTAGTAAATTTAACTCAAATCAAATTTACGAGTAAGCTATTTATCCGCAAAAACAAGCGTAAACACGCCGCTAGCGATCAGCGCGATACCGATCCACTCTCTGACGCTTGGGCGCTCGCCTAAAAATATAACCGCAAAAATGACTACCAAAACGACGCTAAGCTTATCTATGGGCGCTACCTGCGAGGCGGAGCCTATCTGAAGCGCCTTAAAATACGCTAGCCACGACGCGCCCGTCGCAAGTCCGCTAAGCGTCAAAAATAGCCAGTTTCGCGCGTCAAGCTCGCCAAGGGGCTGCCACTTTTTAGCATAGGTTAGAAACAAAACCAAAGCCGCAGCGACAACAAGCGTCCTGATAAAAGTCGCGTAATCTGAATCCACACCCTCAAGCCCAACCTTGGCGAAAATCGCCGTAAGCGCGGCAAAAACCGCCGAAGCCAGCGCCCATAAAGCCCACTCTTGCATGATTTATCCTTTGCTAAATTATAGTCAAATTTTACGGCAAATTTAGCTCAAAAGGGTGCAAATTTAAAATGAAAAATAAGAAATAGCTACCAAGCGATTAAATTTATACCGGTTTTGCTGATATCTTAATGCTGCAAATTTGAACCAAAAATCACCTTAAACCTCAGCGCTAACTTCCTTAAATTTATCCACAAAAAAAGCGATTTTCTCAAAAACATTTTGTTTTACGCTTAGATACTTTGGATTTAGCGGACTCATTTTAGGTAAAATTTCGTTTAAATCAGTTCCGCTTTCGCTAGCGTACCCGCGTTTTAATGATACGCTAATATATCTTTTTGCCGCATTTTCGTTTAAATTTAACGAGCTAATCAGTTCTTTTACTTCGCGCAACATCTCACCTTTTGCAAATTTAAAAAATGCCTCAACTACGCCAGCTCTATCTTTTAACTCGTCCAGATCGGTATTATTTATAAAGTCCACTATCAACCCCTCTTTAGAGCGGTTTTCTAGGCTGGCGCGGATGATCCTGCGAATCTCTTCGGTAAGCGCGATTTTATCTTTAATCTTTTTATTGTGCTCGAATATTAACCCCAAAATGTAATCTAAATTTATCTCTTGCGACTTAAGTAGGTCAATCTCAAAGACTACGTCGTCCCAGTCTATCTTTTGCGCCTCTTTTTCTTCACTCGCTCTTTCTTTTCTGAGCCAGTCTCTTATATCGTTGTAGGTAGAGCGGTAGTCTTGAAGTGCTCTCACACTAGGCACTTTTATACCTTGCATTGTCTGCAAGTCCTCTTCACTTAGATAAAATTTTTCTTTAAATTCGCGCACAGCATTCTCGTCGTCCAAATTTATCCCTTGCAGAGCCTGCAGCGCTGCAAATTCATCATAGTTTTGCAGAGCATTTTCTACGCGAAGATACTCGCCAAAAAGCTTAACAAAATCCTTTTTATCCTTTTGCGTTTCTATTACGCTAGGATCTGCGAAGCGCGTCTCAAGCTCACTCGTAACTTCTAGAAATCCCCTCCTAGCCTCGCCTGTAGCGGCATCGGTAAAGCCCTGCATATATTCTTTGTAGCTCTTTTCCAGTATCACGTTTTTGGTGCTATTTTTACCAAAAAGCGTGATGGCATCGATCGTAGCTTGCTGCAAGTCTCTAAAAGTCACGATATTGCCGAAGGTCTTAGTGGTATCTAAGATTCTATTTGTCCTAGAAAAAGCCTGTATCAAACCGTGATAACGTAAATTTTTATCCACAAATAACGTATTTAAGGTAGGTGCATCAAATCCTGTTAAAAACATACCCACGACTACAAGCAGATCGATCTCCTGCTTCTTCATACGTTCGCTTAAGTCGCGATAATAATCCTGAAACGACCTGCCATCGATGCTAAAATTCGTCCTAAAATAGGCGTTATAATCTTTTATCGCCACATTTAGAAATTCTTTTGAGCTCATATCCATCGTCTCGGGTTCAAAATTTTCGTCCGCTATCTCGCCAACAACGCCTTGCTCTTCGTTTTGCGAAAACGAAAAAATCGTCGCTACTTTCAGCGGTCGCTCTTTATCTTTTTGTAAATTTTTAAACGCCTCGTAGTATAGCTTCGCGGCCTCGATAGAGCTTACCGCAAACATAGCGTTAAAGCCTTTGCCGCTTGCGTTTAGGCGGTGTGTTTTTTGTTTGAAACGGTCTAGGATATACTGCGAAATCTCTTTTATACGATCAGGGTGCAAAAATGCCTCTTTACTCTCCGCAGCGCTTAGTTTTAGCTCATCTTTTTCGGTCTCAAATTCTCTAAATTTAGGCCTTACGTCGTTATAATCAACCTTAAATTTAAGCACTTTTTCGTCTCGCACGGCATCGGTTAATATATACGAGTGAAGCTCGCTTCCAAATACGCTTTGCGTCGTCTCCGCTCCTAGCGCATTTTGCGGAAATATCGGCGTGCCCGTAAAACCGAACTGGAAAAATCGCTTAAATTTTTTCTTTAAATTTTTCTGCGCCTCGCCAAACTGAGAGCGGTGGCACTCGTCAAATATAAAAACAACCTCCTTTTGATATACTGCCAGCTCGCTTTCGCTTTTCATTAGATTGTTTAGCTTTTGTATGGTCGTTACTATTATTTTGCCGTCGTCTTTTTCCGTATTTCGTTTTAGTTCGGCGCAGCTTGCCGAGCTGTTTACGCTATCTTTTTGAAATTTTTGATACTCCTTCATCGTCTGATAGTCTAGATCCTTACGATCTACTACGAAAAAGACCTTATCTATAAAATCAAGCTGCGTAGCGAGCCTCGCCGCCTTAAAGCTAGTTAGCGTTTTGCCCGATCCTGTCGTATGCCAGATATATCCGCCGCCCTCCGGCTTTGCATAGCATTTGCTTAGATGAGAGCTATTTATCTTCCACAGTATACGTTCAGTCGCTGCGATCTGATATGGACGCATGATTAACAAAGTGTCACTCGCGTCAAATACGCAGTATTTTGTCAATATGCTTAAAAGCGTATTTTTTGCTAGAAAAGTCGCAGTAAAGTCCTTTATATCCTTAATTGGCAAATTTTTAGAATCCGCCCAGTTGATAGTAAAATCGAAGCTAGTTTTATCGCGCTTTGTAGTATTTGCAAAGTAGCGCGTATCCGTGCCGTTTGAGATAACGAAAATTTGCAGGTATTTAAATAGTGAATTTGACGTATTAAAGCTCTCTTTGGCATAGCGGTGGATTTGATTGAACGCTTCTCTTATCGCCACGCCACGCTTTTTTAGTTCGATTTGCACGAGCGGCAGGCC
>CAUQOI010000007.1:0-38601 GCA_963519525.1 uncultured Campylobacter sp. | reverse complement strand
AATTTATGATCTCGCGCAAATCTTTTTTATCCACGCAACAAGTTGCCGCTTGCCTCAAAATTTTCTTCGCGCAAAACGCGATTTTTAAATTTGAATGCTCAAACATTGATAAGTCGTTGGCGCCGTCACCCACGCTCATCGTCTGCTCTTTTGAGATACCGAGCATTTTTTGCAAAATTACAAGCATCGCGCCCTTTGAAAAGCCAAACATCATCTCGCCGCCCACGAGTCCGGTTAGGACGCCATCTTTGTGGTGCAGGATATTGGCGAAGCTAGCGTCAAATTTGAGCTTTTCTTGCGCTCTGTCCGTACCTGAGTGAAATCCGCCACTAAAAACAACAACCTTGATGCCTTTGTTTTTTAGATGTGCAATCAACTCGGCGGCTCCTGGCATTAGCGGTAAATTTGAGCAAATTTGATCTACTTTAGCAAGCTCAAGCCCCTTTAAAAGGGATACGCGGCACGTTAAACTCTCAAAAAAATCAAGCTCGCCCGCCATCGCCTTTGCCGTTATTTCGCTGACCTCATCGCCCACACTTTTTGCTGCAGCTAGAAAATCTATCGTCTCGCCGTCCATCAGCGTCGAATCAAAATCAAATACGCAAAGCTTTATCAAATTTGATCCTAGAAATCGCGTTTTAGCAACGTTTCGACTTTTAAAATCGTAAGGATATTGTTATCTCTTTTGCCGATACCGTAGATCATGCCTTTATCTTTTAAAAGCGTTTCAGGCGGCGGATCGATCCTGTTTTGCTGTATTCTGATAGCTTCGGTTAATCTATCGATCACAAATCCCGCTACGTTATCGCCCTCTTTCATAACGATATATCTCGTACTTGGGCTAGGTTTTGCGGCGTTTAGAGAAAATTTCTTTCTCAAGTCGATTAGCGGGATGACGCTACCGCGCAGGTTAAATACGCCCAAAACATACTCCGGCACGCTAGGCACGCGAGTGTATTCGATAGGCTTAATAATCTCTTGGATATTTAAAATAGGTATCGCGTACTCCTCGTCGCCCACGATGAAACCGACTAGCTGGACGATCTCCTCGCGTTCTTTTTCGCTCGGATCCATCACCTGACTTTTTTGTTTTTTTAGAACCTGATTTAGTTTGTCGTTCATGTTCTATCCTATTAGTTTGATATTTTTTCTAACTACGTTTTCAAGGTAATCCGACGAATACGGCTTGGTGATGTACTCTGTCATTCCTACCTCCACGCCTCTTAGTCTGTCGGTCTTTGACGTCCTTGAAGTTACGGCTATTAGCGGTAAATTTCTATATTTTGAATACTTTCTAATCTCAGCCGCCAGCGTGTAGCCGTCCATTCGCGGCATCTCGATATCGATTAGCATCGCATCAAGCGCATGTTCGCCTGATTTTACGATAGCTAGAGCCTCGACGCCGTTAGTAGCCTCAATCACCGTTACGCCAAGAGGAGCTAGTGATTTTTGCATTATCGTTCTATCCATCTTCGAGTCGTCGACGATTAACACCTTATAATCGCTCGGTTTTTCTTTGACGCTCTTTGAGGCTTCCATACTGGCTTTTATGTCTACTTTTATATCTTTTGCCATCTCCATCATCATGCCTACGTCGATGATTAGAGTTACGCGGCCGTCGCCTCTTATCGTGGCGCCTGCGATTCCCGGGATATTTTGCAGATAATCGCCCATTGATTTGATAACGATCTCCTCTTGCCCTACGAGGCTATCTACGATGATACCAAGCTTTGCCTCCGCTACGCCGATAACGACCACATAGGTCTGATCTCCGCCGTCAAAGACCTGCTTGACGCCGAAGATATCAGAAAGCTTAACCAGCGAAAGTACCTCGTCGCGTAGTCTGAGCACGTTTTTACCATCGATCGTATATATATCGTCAATCGGTACGCGCACGGTCTCTAAGACGCTCGCTAGAGGGATAGCGAAAAATTCCTCCTGAGCTCCGACTAAAAGCGACTGTATGATCGCTAGCGTGAGCGGGATCTTTAGCTTCATCGTCGTACCCTTGCCCACTTCGCTTTCGATGTCGATTATGCCGTTTAGCTTTTCGATATTCGTTTTTACGACGTCCATTCCCACGCCGCGACCGCTTACGTTAGTTACCTTCGCCGCAGTGGAAAATCCAGGCTTAAATATAAGTCCAAACGCCTCTTTATCGCTCATCGCGTCAGCTTCGCGCTCGGTAATGATGCCTTTTTCTATAGATCTGGATTTTAGCATATCGGCATCTAGCCCCTTACCGTCGTCGGTGATCTCAACAACGATATGGTTGCCTTCGTTATAGGCTTTTAGCTGGATGGTACCTTTTTCCGGTTTGCCGGCGGCCAGTCTGGTCGCGCCGTCTTCGATACCGTGGTCGCACGAGTTTCTTATCATGTGTACAAGCGGATCGCCGATTTGCTCGACGATAGATTTATCAAGCTCCGTCTCCTCGCCCGTGATCTCAAGGTCGATTTGCTTATTTAGCTCGCGGCTTAGATCGCGGATCATGCGAGGAAATTTATTAAACACCTTCGCGATAGGTAGCATCCTCGTTTTCATAACGGCTAGCTGGATGTCGGTAGTCACTAGGCTTAGGCTAGATACTACTTGGTTTAGCTCCTCAAGGAATTTCTCGCCCTCATATCTCTCCTCGACGTCGTCGTAAATTTTGAGCAATCTGTTTTTGCCAAGCACTAGCTCGCCGATCAGGTTCATCAGGTGATCTAGGCGCTTAACCTCGACGCGTATAGTCTGCTCGTCCGCGTTAGCTCCGCTTGATGGAGCGGGAACTTTTTTATCCTCTTTTTTATCGGCAGGCTTTGTAGAAGCTGGTTTTGGAGCCGGCGCAGAATTTGAGGGCGCAGGAGCTTGCGGCGCAGCCGGTGCGGCAGGATTTGGCGCTTCGACTCCGGCTGCCTTTTGAGCGCGTCTTGCTTGATCCTCGGCCTTTCTTACTTTTAGTAGTCTTTCTATCTCGGCTTCAACCTCGGCATCGCTTAAATTTGATAAATTTTCATCGCTAACGGGTTCAGGTTCAGGCTCTATCGGTGTCTCCACCACAGGCTCAGGCGCTGCAGGAGCAGGCTCGCTAGTGGCAGCGCTCGGGGCTTCGCCTTCGGATATCGCGGTTAGTCTTTTGCAGATATCTTCTATCTCGATGCCTACGTCCGTATCGTTGCCGCTATCTCTGATACCGTGGAGTAGCCCCTTCATCATATCCACTGACTCTAGCACCACGTCCATGATATCGGGAGTTATCTTTAGCTCGCCGCGGCGGGCCTTGTTTAGTACGTCCTCCATGTGGTGGGTGAGTCTAGTAAGGATGTCAAAATTTAAAAAGCTAGACGATCCTTTAACCGTATGAGCGACTCGGAAAATTCTATTTAAAAGCTCTAAATCTTCAGGATTTGACTCAAGTTCTATGAGGTCATGGTCTATTTGTTCTACTAGTTCGAAGGCTTCGACTAGGAAGTCTTCCATTATTTCTTTCATATCATCCATGATTTCCCCCTTATTTCTTGTTCGCTTCGATCACGCGAAGCACCTCGTTGTAAAATAGCGTCGCGTCAAATTTAGTTAGATACGCGGCGGCTCCAGCCTCTTTGCTTTGCGCTTCGGTGTAGTCTTTACTCAAAGAAGAGTTAAATATAATAGGGATTCCCGTATATCTTGGATCGTCTTTTATCGTCGATGCGAAGCGGTATCCGTCCATCTGCGGCATCTCGATGTCGCTTAAGATAACCTTTAGATGGCTATCAAGCTTATCGCCGTACATCTCGTAAAGATCTTGCATTCTATCAAGCCCCTCTACGCCGTCTTTTGCTTCGACCACTTTTAGCCCCATTTTCTCAAGCGTATCTTTGACGAGCTTTCTAGCCGTCGAGCTATCGTCTAGCACAAGCGCCAGACCGTTTAAAAGCTTGTTTTGATCGATCTCGACTTCTATTTTCGGGCTATATATGCCAAGCTCTTCGACGACGCTTTCAAGATCGAGTATTAGCAAAACTTCGTCGTTTTCGATGCGGGTTACGCCCGTGATCTTACCTTTATCCAGCGTTCCGGCGTTTGAGGCAAAAGTCGCCGCCTCGATATCCGCCCAGCTTATGCGCCTGATGCGTTTTGCCTCGTGGACGATAAAACCTATCAAAATCTCGCTAAATTCGGCGATGATGACGCGAGGCTTGATCGCCGAGTCTTTAGGCTCGTTTATCTGCATCCATTTAGCTAAATTTATCACGGGTATAACTACGCCGCGAAGGTCAAAAATCCCCTCTATATACTCGGGTACTCCGGGAAGCTCGGTCAAATTCGGCATCTTGATGATCTCGCGCACCTTGGAGACGTTGACGCCGTATATGCCCTCATATACCTTGTCTCCCGCCTGCTTAAAGATACGAAAATCAACAAGTTCCATCTCGTTTGAACCGGTTTTTAATGTGCCGTTGTTAAGCATTCTAAACCTTTACGCTCTTTCGAGCAAACTTAATATTTTGGCCGTATTCTACTACAAAATAGCTTTGCTCGCATGCAAAAGATGGAACATTTATATATTTTTGTTTACCTATCGTGTACTGTTCGCCTTGGTGATAGTGCCCCTCGATGATGATATCAGCCTCGTAAAATGCGTTATATCGGCGCATTTTCGCCTCAACTAAATTCTTAAAATTCGGTATTTTATAATCTAAAATTTTTCGTTTAAGCTTATTTAAAATTTGTTTCGAGAGTCTAAAATTTAAAAATTTATCGAAAAAATTCATCGTTTTTAAAAAAATTTTAACGCGTAAAAACCTCAAAGCGTATTTTGCAACGAAAGGCAAAAATATATCTCCATGCGCGATAAGCACGCTCTGTCCGCACTCAGAGGTAAATTTAACCGGCTGAGCGCCGATAGGATAGGCTTTGACGTTTTTAAAAAGCCTTGCTAGGTTAAAATCGTGATTTCCCTCAAAATAATAAATTTCCGTTTTCTCGCCCAGCTCGTCGATCGCGCGGACGTATCGCTCGTAAAATTTGACGAAAAACTCGCACTCGCCCGCCAAAAAATCAAACATATCGCCCATCAAAAACAGCTGCGGCGTCTTTATCTCGCCGCTTTTTAACGCGCATAAAAAATGCCAGAAATTTTCGCGATTTTCGTTTTCGTGCGAGTCGGCGATAAAGATCGCGCCGCTTTTTACGACGATTTGCTTAGGCATCAAATTTTACTTTTTGTAGCGCCGAATTAGCGTCTAGTGGTTTTAAATTTAGCGACCCGAATTTGAAAAACTCGGCAAACGCCATGGTTAAATTTGACGGCTCAAATTTAACGACCGAGCTCGTAAATTTAACGGTTTTAAACGCGCTCATAGGCTCTAAAATTTGATCGGTTTGTAGCTAACGGATACGATCTCGACGTCGCTTCTGCCGTTTGGCAAATTTAGCGCGACCTCGTCGCCCTCGCTCTTGCCGATTAGCTGTTTGGCTAGAGGCGAGTTTATCGAGATGAGCCCGCGCTCTAGGTTGCTTTCAGGCGTGCCAACTAGCGTGTAGGTCCTTTCAAGCTCGGTTTCTACGTCCATTATGACGACCGTGGAGCCAAATTTTACCTTATCGTGCTCGTATTCGGCGGGATCAATAACCTTGGCGCGGCTTACTATGTCGCTAAGCTCGGCGATGCGGCTCTCGATAAACGCCTGCTTTTCGCGAGCGGCGTGGTATTCGGCGTTTTCTTTTAGATCGCCGTGACTGCGCGCGATGTCGATCTCCTCGACGATATTGGGGCGTTCGACGGTCTTTAAATTTTTTAGTTCGTTTGTGATTTTTTCATATCCAAAAAGCGTCATCGGTTCGGTCATTTTTTATCCTTTATTCGTTATTAAAATTTGGGCTACGCTGGCTGCAGAGCCGTGTTTTAGGTATTTTCGTAGCTTCTCGCAGCCTTTGATAAATTTCTCTTTATCGCAGCTCTCATAGGCTTTTATTAGATTACTCGGCGTTACTTCCTCTTGCAGTAGCTCCTCGTGTAGCGCCTCTTCACCCATAAAATCAAACATGATATTTGCAAGCCCGATGTGGCGTAGTTTTACAAACACCCGCGCTATCATTATGTCGATTGCTTTAGCCTTATAAGCTAGCACGAACGGCGTGCCCACGAGCGCAGCCTGCAGCGTCGCGGTACCCGAGCAGATAAAGGCAAACTCGCTTTGCAAAAGCGCGCGCGGCGCGTCATTAACGACGCTAAAGCCGCTAACGTCGCCGTAAATTTGCATTTCATTTGCCAAAAATGGCGGCACGACGAGCAGTTTTTCTTTGTCTTTTATCTGGCTCGCCACTTCGCGAAAAATCGGCATCAGTCGTGAAATTTCGGCACGGCGGGATCCAGGCATAAAAGCGATCTTACCGCTTTGTAAAAGCTCGTTTTTTCGTACTCGTAGCTCGTCAAGCAGCGGGTGTCCGACGTAGCGTGAGCGATTGTAGTACATCCCGTCAAACGGCAAAATCGAAGCCAAATGATCGCAGTACGACTCGACCTTCGCCACGCGTCCGGCCTTCCATGCCCACACTTGCGGCAAGATGTAGTAGGTCACGGGCGTTTTGATCCCGGCCTCTTTGATCGCTTTGGCTAGCGGCAAGTTAAAGGCGGGACTATCGATGAGTAGCACTGCGTCGCACTGTGCAGCTAGGCGCGTCATCTCTTTTATAGCTCGTTTTGCCTTAAAATAAAGCGGCAAAACCTCCACGAAACCCATCGCGGAAAACTCCGAGCTTCGCATAAAAGGTTCGCCGAATTTTTCGTCAAAAATGCCCTTTAGTTCGCACTTTGGCAGATGCTCCAAAACCTGCTCGAAGTGCAAATTTGCAGAGGCCTCTAAACAAGAGACGAGCAACCTCACTGATTACCCTCAAAGTCTTCAGCTAAGTTTGCAAGCTCTCTTGCGCGCTCCTTAGTCATCTGCAGGTAACAATCGGCGGCCGTTACGGCATAAAGCGTACCCATAGGCGGCACAAACGGGCACTTGGCCTCTTTATAGGCCACCCATTTACGCTGGATGTCTTTTAGTTTCTTTTTATTTTCGTCGTTTAGTACGCTCATGGCTTTTTTGTAGTTTTGGTTTAGGAGTTTATCTTGGATAGCAAATTCGGCATCTATGCACTGTATCATGCCGGCGGTCGAGCTATCTTTTTGCATGCACTCATCTACGCGTGCTTGCGATTCATCAAATTCCTCTTCCGAAGTTTCCTCGATGCTTGACGCAGGTTTTGCTTTGATCGCAAGATCTTGCGCACCGAAAACCAAACTCGCCGCAAGAGCAGCAAAAATAAATTTTTTAAGCATATTTTCTCCTTTAAATTTGATGAGGATTATCGCCTAAAACGGCTAAATAAACAATAAAATTTAAATTTATAAGTAAATTAGGATTTTGAAATTTGAAGGATAAGTGCGTAAATTTAAAAACCCAAAGCCCGCAGGCCTTGGGTTTTAGGGTTTATTTAAAATTTAGGTTTTTAACGTCTTCGTCGGCTTTTTTCATAGCTTCGGTAGGCGCTACGCCGATAGGATATTTATGTCCTAAAGAAGCAGGCGCAGGAACCGGAGTAGCCTCTTGAGTTAGCTTGATGCTGATGCCGTAAGGCGCAAGCTCGTTAACTAGCTCGGTTTGTCCTTGGCGAGCAAATTCTTTACATTGACCTAGGATTCTAGCCGACTCTTCGTCTCCGTGGAAGCCGTAGCTGTTTTCGCTAAATGCGAAGTCCCAGCGGATGTGAGTTTTGCGGTGTAGGTAAAGAGTCTTTTCAAGAGCCTTGCTGATCGCTTCTTTTCTCTCTTTTTCATCGACGATTGAAGCGAATTGCTCATGTTTGGCTAGCTCTGCACGGGCGGTTTTTACGTCTTGGATCAAAGAAAGTAGCGCATTTTCGCAGTTTCTTAGCTCATAAGCATGGCGATTTTGAACGAACGCGATTCTATCTTTTAATACCTGCTCGCTTTGCGGGTGGCAAGTTTTGCAAGCCGCATTTATATTGGCTAGAGGAGTTAAAATTTCGTGCTCAGTGATCTTTTGAGCGCCTTCGCGTTTATACGGCATGTGGCAGTCTGCGCACGTTACGCCGCTTCTTCCGTGGATGCCGGTCGAGCTTAGCTCGGCCTCAGGGTGCTGCATTTTAATAATTTTCGCACCGGTATCTTTATGGATATAGTCAAATTTAAATCCGTCTTTGGCTAGCTGATCGTCGTAGTATTGGTCGAAATTTTCGATCTTAAACGGCTCGTCTTTCTTCCAGAAATTCCAAGGGAAGGTTAAAACGGATTCTTTGCCTGCAGGATAGTATTCTACGTGGCACTGCATACAAACGTAGCTTCTCATCTCTTGTCTGGTGGCTTTTATACCGCTTTTTGCGTCGGCTTGGTAGCCTCTAGCGACCATTGCGTTTACGAATGCGGGTCTTGTAACTCTTAGACTCATATCATCTGGCGAGTGGCAGTCTGCACAGGTGCTACCTAAGTGCGAGCCGTGGATAGTTTCGCCGTGTTTAGCCGCGATTTTTTTCATAACGTCGAAATACGGGATAGAGTTCATCTTCGTCCACGCGGCTTTTCTCTTTTCGCCTTCCTCTTTAGGCATTACGTCGAAAAACGGCATAGGCTTAGTTGCAGCAGGCGTAGGATCGGCAGTTAGGTTATAATCGCCATCAACTTGAAGCGCGGTTAAATATCCGGTGTGGCAATTGACGCAATATCCTGGCTGACCCTTAAATGCAGGAAGCCCGTGAGCGTTTAGATACTCTTTATCGTTTCTTTTGGTTTCGATCTGATCTATCTGAGAGTAGTAGTGAGTTCTAGGTTTGCTGTAATCTACGCCGAATGCATAGCCGTTCCAAAACACCGTAGCCGCAGGCCAGCGAATGATTTTACTGTAAGGGAAATCTCCGCCGAAAGCCGTCTCGATAAATTCGCTTCCGTTTGGATTTTCGTCGCTTTTATGCTCCATTTTTTTGTAAGCATCGAGCTGATTTGGGAAATTTGCGCCCCATTTTTCAAAATCAGGCTCAAGTTCGCTCACTTTGTTTAGCATTAGCGGGTAAGCTTTTGACTCCTCTTTTTTATGAGCTATGTCGTTATAAAGAGCAAGTACGCCCGCACCGAGTGCAACGGCCACTAAAAAAGTAACCGCGTATAACAGTTTGTTATTTTTCATTTATTCTCCTCCTAGGATTGTTTTAAAAGTTATGTGCGTGTCCGGCTTGTCTGTGACAAGATACGCATTTTAACGGCTCGTTGGCATTAGCATACTGCCCGTGTTTGCCTGGCAAGCTATCGCCTATAGCTCTTGGATCGACTGAATTTCTAGCATAATCCTTATGGCACTCTATACAATTGTTTTGTATGATCTCCTTTTGCTCATCGCTTGCGGTAAACGATACGGGATTATCCAAGAAAGTAAACGCATAACCGTGCAAGAAGCCGTATTTAGCTTTCGCCAGCCATTTGCTTACGAATTCTTTAGGCATGTGACAATCTATACACGTCGTAACGTGTTGATGTCCGCCCTTAGACCAGCCTTCATAGACTTGGTTCATGACGTGGCAGTTTATACAGGCTTCGGGATCGCGAGTAAGATGCTGAGGACCATTAGCGAAAAAGAATGTGAAAATTCCAAATCCGCCCGTAAGTCCGATAACCGCCAGCAAAGCTATGACCCATTTAGACGCTTTTTTCTTTGCGTTTTCCATAATCGGCTTTCTAACCTCCTTTGTAAATTTAAATAAAACTTAACTTTATTTATCGGTCGGTATTTTATTATTAGTTCGCTTAAATTCTCATTTATTTTCCTAATATAATTAAAATTAAATCTAAAGCTTATTTTTATACTGTGTAAATATAACAGTAGTTGTTATCAATTTATTATGAATGATTTCAATCTATTTCGGTATTATATAATATAATATATTTACTATCTTAAATTTGAATAAAATTTAAAAACTAAAATATAAAGTAAACAATATCCAACATGGCCTAAAACTTTAAATTTAAATAATAAAAGCTGTGCTAAAATCATTTCTTTAAAAATTTGAAAGCTATGGGCTAGTCAAATTTGAGTTAATCGTGATAAAAAGGAACAAATTTGAAAGAAATTTTAATCACAAACGACGACGGATTCGAGGCTAGCGGCCTGCGCGCTTTAGCTAGCGCACTGAGGGAGCTACCTGATACGCGCGTTACGATCGTAGCACCGAGTACTGAAAAATCAGCCTGCGCGCACTCTCTTACGCTTACTAGACCCCTTCGCTTTATCAAGCTTGACGACGATTTTTACAAACTCGACGACGCTACGCCCGCAGACTGCGTCTATCTCGCGCTTCACGCACTTTATAAAAGACTGCCCGACCTCGTAATCAGCGGCATAAATCACGGTGCCAACGTCGGCGAGGACATCACCTACTCCGGTACGTGCGGAGCGGCTATGGAGGGCGTTTTGCAGGGAGTACCCAGTATCGCGTTTTCACAGTTTTACAAAAACGACAGTATCGAAAAACTAGGCTTTTCGCTCGCGCAGCAAGCCGTTAAATTTATCGTTCCGCGCGTATTAAACGGCGAAATAGCACTACCGCCGCGCCAGTTTTTAAACGTAAATATCCCCGCCGCTTCCGCCCGTGAATTTAGAGGCTACCGCATCGTGCCCGCCGGCAGACGCAGCTACGCCACGCACGCAATGCTCCACCGCAACCCGCGCGGCATCGAGTACTACTGGCTCGGACAACCGTCGAATTTAGACTACGAACAAAACGGCGAGTCCGATATCAGCGCGCTTAGCGAAGGTTTCGCCTCGATCACTCCGATCATGCTCGATATGACCGCGCATGCGAGCTTGCAAGGCTTAAAAACCGCGCTAAAGGATCAAATTTGAGCGAAGAAATTTTGGATCAAAACGACCGATTTACGAGGTCTCGCTGGCTGTTCGGTGATGATTTTAAAAAGCTTCAAAACGCAAACGTCCTAATCTGCGGCGTGGGCGGCGTGGGCGGCATCTGCGCGGACGCGCTGGCTCGCGCAGGCGTGGGTAAAATCACCGTCATCGACAAGGATATTTTTGATATAACCAATCAAAACCGTCAAATTTACAGCGAAGCGGTCGGCGCCGTTAAAGTCGGCGAATTTGCCGCAAGATACGAGTGCGTAACGGCGCTACAAGAGCTAATGACGCCCGAGTTTATCGCAAATTTCGACTTTTCGCCCTTTGATCTCGTGATCGACGCTATCGACGACGTTCCGGCTAAGATAGCGCTCGCGCTAAAAACGCACGAAAAGCTCATCAGTTCGATGGGCGGGGCAAAGCGCATCGACCCGACGCAGATCAAGGTCGCCTCCGTCTGGCAAACCTGCAACGACCCGTTTGCCAAAAAAATACGCACCGAACTTAAAAAAGCGGGCTTTAAAGGTAAATTTGACGTCGTGTTTTCGACCGAGCCGCCAAGGTGCGTGAGACTGGGCAGCTTTATGGGCGTAACGGCGTGTTTTGGGTTAAATTTAGCGGCTTTGGCGGTAAAGAAAATTATTAACGGCTAGATGCGATCTAGACAAACTACCTCAGTCGTTTTAGGCGCGTTTTTGAAATTTTATAGATTTTCGAGCTTGCGTTTTGGCTAAAATTTTGATCCACGACCTCGTCCGCCGCCGCCCTCGCCCAGGCTTCGTCGAAGTTTTGTCCGTTTAAATTTGCGCTGCTGGAGTAGAGCCAGTCAAATTTGCGCAGAAATTCCTCGTGGGCGCACTCTTTTACGACGCGCACGGCTTTAGTATTCGGATATAAAAAGGTCGTTTTCCTCGCGCGGCGCACTAAATTTTTAAATTTAGCGGGCACGCGAGCAAGATTTTTTAGCTCGCCAAATTTAGCTGTGGTTATGAGGCAGGGTTTGTCCGCCGCTCGGCGTTTGAGCGCGTTTATCTCGCGAAAATCCTTGCTCAAAAATCCCGCCGTCGTATCGGTCTGCGCCAAATAGATCATCTCTCCTCCAAATTTACGCCTTTTTCCTATCTTTAGCCAGCAAAAATATGCACGAGATAATGAGCGTAAAGCCCGCAAAATCAAGAAACACGAACTCCGTCCCCAGCCAAAAATAGGCAAACGCCGCCGCGCTCACCGGCTCGATGCACGCGATCATGCTCGCCCTGCTTGCGCCTATTATCTTTAGCCCCGTCATATAAAAGCTAAACGCGCATATCGTGCCTAAAATCACCACCGCGACAAGCGCCGCAAAGCCGTCCGCGTCGCTCACACCGCCTAGCTGCCAAACCCGCGTGTAAAGCGCAAGCGCACCGCCGCCGATGACCATGCCCCAGCCTAAATTTAGCGCGACGGGGTATTTTTGATTTAGCTTCGTTGGGATGAGACTATAAATCACGACGCCAAGCGCGCTAATGAGGCACCAAACCAGCGCCTCCGCGCTGATAACCAGCGAGCCCAGATCTCCGTGAGTGGCGAGCAGCACGACGCCCAGCACCGCGAAAATGAGCGCGATGAGCTCGACCTTTTTAGGCACGCGTCGTTCTAAAAAGCAAACGACGGCAAGGATGAGTGCGGGCGCGGAGTACTGGATCACGGTCGCGACGGCGGCGTTTGAGAGCTCGACACCGCAAAAGTACGAATACTGCGTCATCATAAGCCCAAAAAACGCGTAGATGAGCAGCTGCGGCAAAAGCGCGCGATCTTTTAGCGGTGCGAGGGCTAGGCGCGGCGAGCGAGCGACATAATACGCTACCATCGCAAGCCCGGCAAGGCCTAGGCGGTAGGGCACGAGCCAGTCGGCGCTGACGCCTTTTTGCGTGAACAGATACTGCCCGCAAACACTGCTAAATCCCCATAATATGCCGCCAAGAAGCGTGATAAAAACACCGAAAAATTCGCTCTGAGATCTCATTTGCCGCCTTAAATTTAAAGCCAAAGTATACAAGCTTATGCTTAAGCTGGGGTTAAATTTGGGCGAGAGCTGGCGGGGCGAAGCTAAATTTTGATTAAAGCGTTTCGCGCGTTAAATTTGAGCTAAATTTGCGCTCATTTATCGACGAGTACGGTCAAATTTAAAAAACCCTTACCGAGTCGGCTAGCTACGCCCGAAAATCCGTCCGAAAAACGCAGTCATTTGGCGAACCTTAAGCGAAATGAACGCCAGCAGCTGCCTGCAAATCTGCATAATAAGATATGCCGACGCCATCATACCAAAATTTGCAATGCCAAAGCCAATTATCTCATAATGCAAAAATAGCTCCAACCTCATCTGCGCTATGAACTCCCGCGTCGGCCGATAAGTGTGCCATATCATATAGCCGGAGAAAAAATCATCAAGCGGCCCGCCAAAGACTAAAAAGCATACGATAAGCGAAAATAAAATAATATCTTGCGAAAGAGCTTGGGCGTTGCTTTTGTTTCCCTTGAGCCTGCCGGTAGCTCCTTTTGCCACGCCGCAAAGCCCCGCAAGCACCAAACAAACTAGCATAAAAAGGCATAAATAGCTAAGATGAAACGCCGCTACGTCGCCAAAGGCGGTTTTAGTCTGCGCTACGCTTATCGCAGGATAAAAATCCGCCATAAACGCCGTAAAATCTCTAAAATCTGCGTGAGCGGACAAGATGTCTTCGGGCACGAAAAATAGGCTCAAAGCAGCCAAAACATAAGCGATCAGGCTAACAAAAAAAGGCGATTTCAAGCTTCCTTGCGGCTAGTCTTAATCTTACTTTTAGTCTTATCATTTTCTTGCTTTATATTTTGATCGCAAACGGCGCAAGCGGGAATCTAAAGAGTTTTAAAATTCTGTGCGCCTTGCGGTAGGATTTTAAAATTTCAGAGTCTATGGTAGTGCTCAGCCAAATTTAGAATGCAAATTTAAGCTCAAAATTTGGCTGAATTCATGGAAGTCAAATTTGGCGGCTAAATTTGACGCGCAAATTGGACGATTTTAGTTTTTAGCCTCACTTCCCGCTCAGATACTCCTGCAGGCTCCTAACCTCCAGTGCGCTATCGTCCTGCACGCTTTTTAGCGATTTAGCCGCCGCTAGAGCCGCCGACATCGTCGTGAAATACGGGATCTTAAATCGCATGATGTTTTGTCTGATTTTCTTGCCGTCTTCGCTGTTTGACTTGCTGTCGCTGGTGTTGATGACAAGCGCGATGTCGCCGTTTTTGAGCTTGTCCTCGACGTTTGGGCGACCTTCGCTGATCTTATAGACAAACTCGCTCTCTACGCCCGCGTCATTTAAAATTTTATACGTTCCGCCCGTAGCGATGATTTTAAAGCCGAGGCCTATTAGCTCGCGCGCCAAATTTGCGGCGTATTTTTTATCCGCATCGGCTAGCGTCAAAAAGACTAGACCGCTAGTAGGAAGCGAGTTGCTCGCAGCGATCTGGCTTTTAGCAAAGCTTTTGGCAAAGCTCTCGGATATACCCATAACCTCGCCCGTGCTTTTCATCTCAGGGCCCAGGATTAGATCCGCGCCAGAGAGCTTGTTAAACGGAAATACCGCTTCTTTTACGCAGACGTGATTTTTCACGCGAGGCTTGAGTATGCCGCGCTCCTCGTAAACCGCGCCGTAGTTATCGTAAAATTTAAGCGCCTCGCGCAAATCGCCCTGCCACATCACGCGCGTAGCGACCTTTGCCATCGGCACGCCCGTCGCCTTGCTAACAAACGGCACGGTGCGGCTGGCGCGCGGGTTTACCTCGATCATGAAAAGTTCGTTCTCGTAGATGGCAAACTGGATATTCATTAGCCCCACGACGCCCAAATTTAGCGCGATGTCGCGGGTTTGATTTTCTACCTTTTCGATCATCTGCGCGGTCAAATTTAGCGGAGGCAGTATGCACGCGCTGTCGCCGCTATGGATGCCTGCCTCCTCGATGTGCTGCATCACGGCGCCGATATAGACGTCCTTGCCGTCGCTGATCGCGTCAACATCGAGCTCTACGGCGTCTTGTAAAAATTTATCGATTAGCACCGGCGAGTGGTTGCTGACCTTGACCGCCTCGCTCATGTATAGGCGTAGTTCCTCGTCGCTGTGCACGCGTCTCATCGCGCGGCCGCCTAGCACGTAGCTAGGGCGCACGAGCACTGGATAGCCGATAGCGGCGGCCTTTTCTAGCGCCTCTTTTTCGCTTGTTGCAGTGTCGTTTCGCGGCTGTTTGACGCCGATTTTAGAGATAAATTCGCTAAATTTTTTGCGGTCCTCGGCGACGTCGATCGTGCGCGCGCTGGTGCCGATGATTTTCGCACCCGCTATGCTAAGGCGTTTGGCGAATTTTAGCGGCGTCTGACCGCCGAAATGCACAATCACACCGTCCGGGTTCTCATGCTCGATCACGGCTCTAACGTGCTCGAAATCGATCGGCTCAAAGTACAAGATATCGCTCGTGTCGTAGTCGGTGCTGACGGTTTCTGGGTTGCAGTTGTACATTATAGTTTTGACGCCCATGTCGCGCAGCGCGTAGCTGGCGTGCACGCAGCAGTAGTCAAACTCTATGCCCTGGCCTATGCGGTTTGGTCCTCCGCCGATGATCATCACTTTTTTCTCTTTTTGCGCCGAATTTGCGTTTAAATTTGGCTCGGCGAAATTTGATAGTTGCGGTAGTTTCGTGATATTCGTCGTCGAGTAAAGATACGGTGTGAGCGCCTTAAACTCGCCCGCGCAGGTATCTACCTCGTTATACTCGAGGTTTATACCCATTTTCTCGCGCGCGAAATATATATCGTTTTGACCCAGATCGAGATTGTCTTTTAAATTTATCAGGTGCGCGATCATCTTGTCCGAAAAGCCCATCGTTTTGGCCTCTCTTAGTAGCGGCTCATCGTTTAGGATGTCCATATCGATGCGATCTTCAAATTTAACTATCTGCCAAATTTGATCCAAAAACCACGGATCGATCTTGCTCATCTCGTGCACTTCGGCCACGCTAAGCCCGTCGCGAAACGCCTGCGCGACGTATAAAATGCGGCTTTCGTTAGCGTTTCTAAGGCCGTAAATAAGCGCGTTTTTCTCCAAATTTACGAAGTTAAATCCGTAATAGTCCTTTTCCATCGAGCAAAGCGCCTTTTGGATGCTTTCCTTAAACGTCCTGCCGATCGCCATCACCTCGCCCACGCTCTTCATCGCGGTGCCTAGATACGGGTTCGCGCCCGGGAATTTCTCAAACGTAAAGCGCGGGATCTTGGTCACGATATAGTCGATAACGGGCTCAAAGCTAGCAGGCGTGCCGGTGATGTCGTTTTTGATTTCATCCAGGCTAAAGCCAACCGCTAGCAGCGTCGCGACCTTGGCGATCGGGTAGCCCGTGGCCTTGCTTGCTAGCGCCGAGCTGCGGCTAACGCGCGGGTTCATCTCGATCACGATCATGCGGCCGGTTTTTGGATTTATGGCAAACTGCACGTTGCTGCCGCCCGTATCCACGCCGATCTCGCGTAAAATTTTAAAACTCGCGTCGCGCATCGCCTGATACTCTTTATCAGTTAGCGTAAGAGCCGGCGCAACCGTGATGCTGTCGCCCGTATGCACGCCCATCGGATCGAGGTTTTCGATCGAGCAGACGATGATACAGTTGTCGTTGCGGTCGCGGATGACCTCCATCTCGTACTCTTTCCAGCCTAGCAAGCTCTCCTCGACCAAAATTTCATGTATCGGGCTGGCATCTAGGCCCGTTTGGGCTAGTTCTTTAAATTCGTCGATATTATACGCCACGCCGCTGCCTGCGCCGCCTAGGGTATAGCTAGCGCGGATGATGAGCGGAAAGCCTATGTTTGCGGCTGCGGCTAGCGCCTCGTCCATGTCGTAGGCGTACTGGCTTTGCGGCAGATCCATGCCGATCTTTTGCATCACCTTTTTAAACTCCTGCCTATCCTCGCCCTTTTTGATAGCTTGGGGGTTCGCGCCTAGAAATTTGACGCCGCCTAGCATGTCAGCTTCGTATAGTTGCATAGCGACGTTTAGCGCGACCTGGCCGCCCATCGTAGGCAGTATGGCATCGACTTTTTCTTTATCTATGATACGCTTGATGCTCTCTTTGGTTATCGGCTCGACGTAGGTCGCATCGGCGAAATCGGGATCCGTCATAATGGTAGCCGGGTTTGAGTTTATGAGTACGACGCGGTAGCCCAGCTGATTTAGCGTCTTTGCAGCTTGCGTGCCGCTGTAGTCAAATTCGCACGCTTGCCCGATGACGATAGGGCCGCTGCCGAT
Source organism: uncultured Campylobacter sp. (assembly GCA_963519525.1). Taxonomy (GTDB): domain Bacteria; phylum Campylobacterota; class Campylobacteria; order Campylobacterales; family Campylobacteraceae; genus Campylobacter_A. Next base: position 21,416 of record CAUQOI010000007.1, on the reverse strand, counting down.
GAGTAAAATGGTGCTAATATCGGTTCTTTTTGGCATTATTTTTCCTTTGTTACGACGTATAGATACGAGGGGATGGTTATGCTTACGTAAGGCTTTACGGCCGCGCTTTTATATAGGCTCTCTTGGATCACGCCCGTGACCTTGCCCACTGAAATCCCGCTGAAAAATATCCCGTCAAGCCCGCTCGTGACGACCTCATCGCCCTCCTTTGGGCTAAGCCACTGGGGTATAAATTTCACCGTTATTCCGTCTTTACTCCCGTGCGCTATGCCCGGGATTTTTTCCTCGCCGATTGATACGGCGAATATACTTTTTGGATCGTTTTGCAGCAAGGCCATAGGGTTGCCGTCCTTGCTCACGACGATACCCGCGCTCTTGCCTTGGTAAATCAGCCCGTAAATTTTAGACTCGTCATAGCCGCTAAATTTATCCAGCCAGACCTTGTCGTAGTCGCTGATATTTACGTAGCTTAGCGCCCGCACGAGCTGTACTCTAGGCTCGTAGGCGGTCGAGTTTTTATCGACCAAAATTTCGTTTAGCTCCTTTGCGAAGCTTGAAAGCAAAGCCGCCGATTTTTCTAGTTCGGCGTTTTGAGCGCGAAGCTGCTTTATCTCCTCGCGCTGCCTAAAGTGCTCGTTTACGCCGTCTTTTACAAATTTGACCGCGTCGTCGTAGGCGGCGACTATGCGGTTGTTTAAATTTACGACGTATCCCGAGATGAGCGCGTCCTTATCCAGTGAGAATAGTATCAGCGCGCCGATGAGAGCGACGAATAAAATCTTACTCTTCATTTACGAGTTGTTGCAGGAATTTAATCTCCTCAAGCGCTTTGCCCGTACCTGTGGCCACGGCTAGCAACGGCTCGTCCGCGACAAAAACAGGAAGCTTAACGATATCGCTTAGATATTTGTCGATACCGCGGATCAGCGCGCCGCCTCCGGTTAGTACGATCCCGTTTTCCACGATATCTCCGGCAAGATCCGGTGGCATCATCTCAAGCACGGTTTTTAGAGCGTCTGCGATCTCTTTTAGAGGTTCGCGCATAGCCTCGCGCACGTCCTCGCTCGTTAGCTCCACGCGGCTTAGTAGGCCGCTGATTTGGTCGCGACCTTTTACTACTATGCTAAGCTCTTCGGGAAGCTGAATCGCCGAGCCGACGGAAATTTTGATATCCTCGCCCGCACGTTCGCCGATTAGGAGGTTGTATTTTTCTTTTATGTAGTTTACGATGCTCATGTCGATTTTATCGCCCGCGGTGCGGATAGACTTGCTGATAACTAGGCCACCTAGAGACACTACGCCGATCTCCGTCGTACCGCCGCCGATATCGACGACTAGGTTTCCCTGCGGTTCGCGCACAGGTAAATTTGCCCCGATAGCCGCAGCCATAGGCTCCTCGATCAAAAATACCTCTCTAGCTCCGGCGCTTAGAGCGCTCTCGCGTACGGCTTTTCGCTCGACTTGAGTTAGGCCGTAAGGCACTGAGATGATGATACGAGGGCGCAGGAAGCTCTTTCTGCGGTGGGTTTTTTCTATGAAATAGCGGATCATCTTTTCCGTCATGTCAAAATCCGCGATAACGCCGTCTCTCATCGGACGGATCGCCTCGATATCGCCGGGAGTTTTACCCACCATCTCTTTTGCTTCGTGGCCGACGGCTAAGATTTTTTGCTTGCCGTATTTTTCGCGTTGTACCGCGACGACGCTGGGCTCGTTTATGATGATACCCTTATCTTTTACCAAAACTAGCGTATTTGCCGTGCCTAGGTCGATACCCATATCGCTTGAAAAAAATCCTATTAACTGGTCTAAAATCATCTGTATCCTTATGCGCTTATTTTATTGTTTTTTACGAAAATCGGCTTTTCTTTGCCGTTTACGACCTCTTTCGTGATCACCACGTCGTAGCCCGCAAGCTCCGGTAGCTCATACATTATATCGGTCATCACCTCTTCCATTATGCTTCGTAGTCCCCTGGCTCCCGTTTTTCGCTCGATAGCTAGCCTCGCGACCTCTTTTAGAGCCTCGTCGTCAAATTTCAAATTTGCCCTATCTATCGCGAAAAGTTTTTGGTACTGCTTTAGTATCGCGTTTTTAGGCTCGGTTAAAATTCGCACCATATCGTCTTCGGTAATTTTATTTAGCGTAGCCACTACGTGAAGCCTGCCGATTAGCTCCGGGATTAGTCCAAAATGCACCAAATCATCGCTCTCAAGCGCGTCTAGCAAATTTTCCCTATTGTCTTTTGAGCGTTTATCTTGACCAAAGCCCAGCACGTTTTTACCGATCCTGCGCTCGATGATATCGGATAGTCCGTCAAACGCGCCGCCGCAGACAAAGAGGATATTTGAGGTATCTATCTGGATAAATTCCTGATTAGGGTGCTTTCTGCCGCCTTTTGGAGGGATATTTACGAGGCTACCCTCAATGATTTTTAAAAGCGCCTGCTGCACGCCCTCGCCGCTCACGTCGCGCGTGATCGAGCGATTTTCGCTCATCCTGGCGATCTTATCTATCTCATCAACGAAAACTATGCCCTGCTCGGCGCGCTTTACGTCGCCGTCCGCGGCTTGCAAAAGACGAGTCAGGATATTTTCCACGTCTTCGCCGACGTAGCCGGCCTCCGTTAGGCTCGTAGCGTCACAGATGGCGATAGGCACGTCTAGAAATTTAGCCAACGTCTGCGCCATCAGCGTCTTGCCGCTACCCGTAGGCCCCACAAGCAAGATATTTGATTTTGATATCTCGGTGTCATCTTCTATCTCGCCTTTTCTAAAAATTCTTTTGTAGTGATTATAAACGCCGACGCTAAAGACCTTTTTGGCTTTATCTTGACCGATGACGTAGTTATCTAGCACCGCCTTTAGCTCTTTTGGCGTCAAATTTTGATAGTCTCTAGTTCGCTCTTCTTTTTCTTGCTCGCGACTCTCCTCGCCGTAAAGCACCTTGTAAGCAGCGGTGATGCAGTGCTCGCATATAAACGAAGTCCCGTCTATATCGGCCAGCAGTCTCCTTTCGGCAGACTCTATCTCGCCGCAAAAATTACATTTTCTCGCCATTATTCTCTTCCTTTTGCCAATGGGATACCGCGCTTAGTGCTTAGGATAAATTCGCACATTTTTCGCACCTGTTCTATCTGTGTGCCCGCTAAAAGCTCGCTAGCTGCGGCTTTTAGATCCCCGCTTTTTCTAAATAAAAATTTATACGCCCTGTTTATCTCTTCGACCGTGTCTTTATCGAACCTGCGCCTGATACCGACCAAATTTAAGCTTCTGATGTAGGCTCGGTTGCCTTCAGCCAGGCAAAACGGCACGACGTCCTGAGATAGCGCGCTAGCGCCCGCGATCATGCAGCTCTCGCCGACTCTCACGAACTGATGTATAGGCGTCATTCCGCCCACGACGCTGTAGTCTCCAAGCTCCACGTGACCGGCTAGAGTCGCGTTGTTTGCCAGGATGACGTTATTTCCTATGATACAGTCGTGCGCGACGTGGCAGTAGGCCATGATAAAGGCGTTATCGCCGATACGCGTGATCCCGTCGCCTTTGTGCGTACCGGAGTTTATCGTGCAAAACTCGCGGATCGTCGCGTTTTTGCCGATGCGAACGCCCGTGTTTTCCTCGGCGCGGTAGCTCACGTCCTGCGGGATGTCGCCCACGATAGCATAGCTGTAAATTTTACCGCCCTCGCCGATATGCGTGTCGCCTACGATCCTGGCACCTTGCTTTACGAGTACGCCGTCGCCTAGCACGGCGTCTTTGCTGACGTAGGCATAGGCCTCGATCGTTACGTCCTCGCCGATCTTCGCGCCGTCCTCGACGACGGCTTGCGGATGGATATTTCTCATTTTGGCTCGCTTATTTATCTACGATCATTGCTTTTAGCTCGGCCTCGCACGCTAGCGTGCCGTCCACGTAGGCTTCGCCTTTTAGTACCCAGATATTGCCCTTGTGCTTTAGCACTTCGAGGCGGTACTCAAGCCTGTCGCCCGGGCGTATCGGATGGCGAAATTTTGCTCCGTCGATGCTCATAAAATAAACGACCTTATTTTCGATGCCCGCTTGATGCTCGTCGTTCATGCTCTTAAACGCGAGCACGCCGCCGGCCTGCGCCATGCCCTCGATGATCATAACGCCGGGATATATCGGGTGACCCGGGAAGTGCCCCTGAAACACGGGCTCGCCGATCGTGACGTTTTTATACGCGACGATGTGTCTAGCGGGCTCTAGCTCGGTCACTCGGTCGATGAGCAGAAACGGATATCTGTGCGGGAGTATTTTTTGGATTTCAACGATGTCGATCACTTTAAACCTTGTGAGTAAAATTTAAAGCCGATTTTAGCCAAATTTTGCTAAGAAAAAGATTATTGATTTGGTCGGGGCAAAATTTAGCGGCTAGATTTTCGCGCCCGCCTTTTATCTCGAGCGCGTTAAATTTAGCTCAAATTTGCGCTACCAAAACCTCGCGGTTATCATTATAAAGCTCGTCTTTAGCGTAGATTTCGTATCTGCCTGCGCGAATTTCATCCAGCACGATTATAGGATTTTGGCTAAATTCTCCGCACAGCTCGCGGCGGATTTCCAGCTCGCGAGGTACCGCGATAGGCCGGCGGCAAAGCTCATTTACGCTAGCGAATTTTTCGCCCGAGAGCTCGTTAAATTTAGCCAAACTTAACAGCGTCACGCCGTCTCGCAGCTCGTCGCAAATTTGCGCCACCTCGCTCACGCTAAATTTGACGTTTTCACGCTTAAAATGCGAGTAGAGCAAAAAATACGACGGCATGACGGCTTTGTCAAATTTGACGTAGGCGCGCAGCAAGCGGTAGTTTAGAAAATACTTGCGCGATAGATGAAACGGCGCGCCCGCAGCCTCGCACTCTCGCACCTTTTCATAAAGCTCCAGACGCTCCTCGATGCCGCCCGGCATCACCCGCCCGCTAATCTCGCTCATAAGCTCGCTAAGCGGCAGTTTTTGCGCCTCGCGCTGCTTGCTAAGCCCGAAAATACAGCCGCAGTAGTTTTGATGATAGAGTTTATCTTTTTTAGCGAGCTCAAACTGCGCGTTCGTGCCGCCGCCCGCGCGGTAGTCCACGGCAAAGGCTTCAAGGCCGTATTTACCCGCGGCCTTATTTAGCGCGGATTCAAGCTGCGAGAAGTCCTTTTTCGGGCTCATCAGCAGCGTCGTGGTGATAGATTTTTCGCCTAGCTCGAGCGCTTTTTGGGCCGAATTTTCCACGCGAAAATCAAAACAATACGCGCAGCGCTTGCCCTTTTCGGGCTCGTTTTCAAGCCCCTTTGCACCCTCTAGCCACGCCTCGTACTCGTATTCGCCGCAGATGAGCTCGACGCCTAGCTTTTCGCAGCTTCTTTTTACGTCGCGAAACCTCATCAAAAACTCGCTGTACGGATGGATGTTTGGGTCGTAAAAATAGCCGACGAGACGCTCGTGCGGGCGATCGGCGCGCAGGCGTTGCAGGAAATAGTGGCTGTCGACCGAGCAGCAGATATGAACTAACATTATAATTCCCCATAAACGACGGATTTTAGAATAAATTTTTCTATACCCGCCACAGTCACGGACGACCAGTCCGCTCCTTTGCGGGCAAGAAAAATTTATTTAAACTACGCCTATTTTGTCTTGAATAATTTTTGCCGATTTTACTAAATTTAACTGCAAATTTTATTAAAGCTAGCGGCTTAAATTTAAAAACGCGCAGCGTGCTAAATTTTGACTAAACCAAATTTAGCGCCGTCAAGATGCAGGTCTCGGTGCGTAAAATTTCGAGTTAAATTTGCAAATTTGACCGTAAGACGATAAGGCAAAGTATCTTGCGATGATTTTAAATGTTTTGAAGTAAATTTCGTCCCAAGACTAGACATGTAGTCTGTCGCAGGGCGAAGTTTACGAAATCATTTAAAAGCGCGCAAGAGGCAAGCCGCTAAATTTGCAAATTTAACCATTTAAAAATTCTATGATTTTCTCTTCACACTCTTTAACCGAACCGCTAAATTTACTCTCAAACTGCGATCTATTAAACGTCCGTTGGCGCTTGGCCAGCTGTGCCGTATGCGTGCAGATGAGCTCCCCCAGCTCGACCTCGGTTTTGATCTCGCCTCTCAAAAAATCGCCGCACTCTTTTAGACCGACCGAGTTTAGCGGCTTTGGTCGCTGCGGATACCGAGCAAACAGCTCCCGTGCCTCGTCCAGTAAACCCTGCTCAAACATCGCCCTAGTGCGCTCTTTGATACGCTCTCTCAGCTCGTCCCTATCCCAGCTAAGCTCGAAAATCGCCAAATTTGACGCGACGGGGGCTAGGGTATTTTCGCGCAGATACGCGCTCACGGCCTCGTCTCGTCCGCTAGAGCGCAGAAACGAGTAGATGTCAAACCACTTTTGCAAGCGGTAGGTGTCGTTTGCGCTAAATTTGGCGGCAAACTCTGGATCCAGGCTTGAAACGAGCTCGTAAATTTGAGCGTTTGATAGGCTGCTTTCTACGCGCTCAAATTTGGGCGTGAGCCCCGATAGCAAGGCCCTTAGATAAAATCCGCTACCGCCGGTTATAAATAAATTTTTACCGTTTTTTTGCGCAAATTCGTGAGCCGTTTTATAAACCTCAAAAAACATACCGACGTCAAAATGCTCGTCCGGCATCAGCAAATTTACCCCAAAATGCGGCACCGAGGCTAGCTCGTCCGCAGTCGGCTTGGCACTTGCGATATCGATAAATTTATAAACGCAAAGCGAATCAAGACTCAGAATCACTCCGTTAAATTCGCTTGCAAGCTTTAGCGCGAGCGCCGTTTTTCCGCTAGCGGTGGTGCCGATGATGGCGAGTTCTTTCATAAAAATGCCTTAAAATTCGTGAATCTGCTCAAATTTTATCACAATTTACGCTTTTATAAGATAAAATAAAGCAAAAATTTCAGGAAGATTATGCAAAAATTTATAAATATTTTAAAAGATATTAACGAACTGATCGTTTTTAAGCACTCTATTTTCGCGCTACCTTTTATATTTACCGCGATGATAACGGCGAGCGCGCAGATAAACGGTACGGCTTGGTTTGGCTGGAAGTTGCTTATTTTGGGCGTTCTTTGCGCGGTTTCAGCGCGAAATTTCGCGATGGCTTTTAACCGCTACAAGGACGAGGATATCGATAAACTAAACCCGCGCACGGCAAATCGCCCGAGCGTGGACGGGCGTATCGGAAGGACGAATTTGCAAATTTTTATCGCGGCAAACGCCGTTATTTTCGTGCTTGTCGCCTATCTCGTAAACGAGCTTGCGTTTTGGCTGAGCTTTCCGATCTTAGCCGTGCTTGGCGGATATTCGCTTTTTAAGCGCTTTAGCGAGCTAGCGCACCTAGTCCTAGGCCTCTCGCTGGGCCTTGCGCCCATCGCCGGAGCCGTAGCCGTTACGGGCGAGATACCGCTTTTTAGCGTGCTACTCTGCCTTGGCGTGATGTTTTGGGTGGCTGGATTTGACCTGCTTTATTCGCTCCAGGACGTCAAATTTGACCGCGAGCACGGGCTTTTTAGCATACCTAGCGTTTACGGCGAAAAAGCTACAATGTTTATCTCGGCGATCTTTCACGCCACGGCCGTGATCTTTTGGCTGCTTTTTGCGTGGGCTGGAGGTCTGGGGGCGGCGGTGTATGCTGGCATTTTGCTCTGCGGTGGCATCCTGGTGGCCGAACACCGCATCGTCAGGCGAGATTTTAGCAAGATCGACCGCGCGTTTTTCACGCTAAACGGTTATCTGGGCATACTTTTTTTCGTTTTCGTTTGGTCTAGCTTATGAGACTGGTTCCGGCAAATTTAGACATAGTTTTTGAGGAAACGAGCGAGCGCGAGAGAGAGTTTTTGCGCGAATTCGACAAGCTAAGCGGCAACGAGGACGATCCGCTGGGAGCGTGGATAAAGCGCGCCAAAGCAAAGGGTGACACGAAAGAGAGCGATCAGGTGATACTGACGCTGCTGGTCGAGCTTCACCGTAAATTTGACGAGCTAAACGCCTACATAAAAAATGAAAAATTCGTAAAACTCGAGCTTGCGCAATCTAGCATGCTAGACGGGATAAATTTTGAAAATTTTAGGATAAAAGAGGCTAAATTTAAAAGCGGAGAGAGCTACTACGGACGCATTTTTATGCCTATCTTTCCGAAGCGAGACGTGGCGATATTTTTTGAAGCGCTAGATGAAAAAACCGCCAAAATCACGCGCATAAACGAGAGCGACGAGAGCGACTACAACGGCTACGTGACGGCCAGAGAGCGCGCTATGATAAGAGAACTGAAGGAGATGAACGATGAATAACGACTTGATAATATTTGTCATTTTCGGGCTAATTTTGACGGTGCTTTTCGTGCTGGTTTTCATAAAAGATTTAGAAGCCTCTAGAAAATTTTCAAGATACGAAAAAGCGATCGAAAGCCTGATACAAGAGCTTCATGCAGTAAAAAAACAGGTTGCGAGTTTAGACCGAAGCGAGCCGGCCGAATTTGACGTAGTGCAGCTAGAAAGTAATCTCGAACAGCGTCTAAACGAAAAGATAAATCAAAAAATTACCCCGATAATAAACACTCTCCAAGGCATCGAAAGCTCGATAGACAGCTTCCAAAGCCAGCAGCAAGATAGGCTTTTTACGCTTGAGGAGCGCACCAAAAGCATCAGCAAGATCTCTGCTCCAAACGGCGAAGACGACGAAAAGCGCATCGTGCAGATGTATAGCGAAGGCAAAAGCGTCGAAAGCATCGCAAAAGAGCTGTGCGTGGGCGTCGGCAAGGTCGAGCTAACGCTAAAACTACGAGAGCTGATATAGTGTTAAAACCCTAGCGCGAAATATAAAAAAATAACATTATTTTCATACGCGAATTTTAAAAAAATTTAAAGCTTAACTTCCTATAATGCCTTTTAACCAAATCAAAATTAAATCGTTTTGATAAAAATTAAGGGCGGAAAAATGTTAATAGACGGGCACGGACGGACGGTTGATTATCTGCGTATTTCAGTCACGCAAAGATGCAACTTTAGATGCAAATACTGCATGCCTAAAACTCCGTTTAGCTGGGAACCTAGAGAAAATTTACTGAGCTTTGAGGAGCTGTTTTTATTTGTCAAAGTCTGCCTAGACGAAGGCGTAAAAAAGATCCGCATAACGGGCGGCGAACCGCTACTGCGCAAAGACTTGGACAAATTTATCGCGATGATAAACGAGCATAGTCCGGACGTCGATCTAGCTATCACGACAAACGGCTTTATGCTCAAACACTACGCAAAAGCCCTCAAAAACGCGGGCTTAAAGCGCATAAATATGTCGCTTGATAGCTTAAAAACCGAAAAGGCTAAATTTCTCGCGCAAAAAAGCGTCCTGCACGAGGTTTTAGCGGGCCTTGACGCTGCGCTTGAAGCCGGGCTAAAAGTCAAGCTAAACACCGTCGCACTAAGAGGCGTAAACGACGACGAGATCGTCTCTTTGCTAGAGTTTGCACGCTCTATGGGCTGTCAAATTCGCTTTATCGAATATATGGAAAACATCCACGCAAACGACGAGCTAAAAGGAATGAAATCGGCTGAAATTTTAGACGTTATCGCAAAAAAATATCGCTTCGAAGCAGCCGAAAAGATCCCGACGAGTCCAGCCAGCATCTACAAGCTAGAGGACAGCTATACTTTTGGCGTCATCGACCCGCACAAACACGACTTTTGCGAGAGCTGCAACCGAATACGCCTCACGGCCGAGGGACATCTCATCCCGTGCCTATACTTCGAGGATGCGATGAGCATAAAAGATGCCGTAAGAAAGGGCGATATCGCGGGCGCTAGCGAGATCCTGCGCCAAGTACTGCAAAACAAACCCAAAGAAAACAAATGGGCGATCGGCGCTCAAAACGAGACCTCAAGTCGCGCCTTTTATCAAACGGGCGGCTGAAATCAAGGCTAAATTTACGTCAAATTTGGCGTGGATTTAGCCTGCTTTTTACCAAATTTAACCGCGCTTGATTTTTACATTTTTACCCGCAAATTTGCCGCCGTTTTTCTAACAAAACCCGCTCAAATTTGACGCAAAATCCGCCTAACTCTATAAAACTACCCTTCAAATTTTGCTATAATCGACCAAAATTTAAAAGGCGAAATTTGAGTTTAAACCTAGTCGAGAGTTTTTTAAGCATCCAAGGCGAAGGCGCAAGTAGCGGCCGTTTGGCGATTTTCTTGCGTTTTGCGGGCTGCAACCTAAACTGTGCCGGCTTTGGAGTGCGCGCCGTCTCGCCCAAAACCGGCGAAACGCTAGTGGGCTGCGACACGATCCGCGCGGTTTTTACGGGGCATTTTTCGTATCAAAAAATCTCGCGCGCGGACGAACTCATAAAGATCACGCAAAGCTTGAGCGCAAATTTACGCCAAAAACCCATCGTCGTCATCACCGGCGGCGAGCCGCTACTACATCACAAAAACCAAATTTTGCTAGATTTTTTGGATTTTGCGACTAGCGAGGGGTACGAGCCGCATTTTGAAACAAACGGCACTATCGAGGTGGATTTTGCTAAATTTGAGATTTATAAAAGATGCCGTTTCGCCGTCAGCGTCAAGCTCGAAAATAGCGGCGAAAGTGAGGCTAGACGTATCAACGCTAGCGCTCTAAAAGCGATAAAACAAAACGCTGCTGGCAGTTTTTATAAATTCGTCCTTGACAAAAAAAGCACGGAAGACGGCTCGGCCATAGCGCAAATTTCGCGCATTTTAGAGATTTGCGACGCCGAAGTCTTTTGTATGCCGCAAGGTTATGATAAAATAAGCCTTGAGCAAAACGCCGTAGCCGTCGCGCAGTTTGCGATCAAGCACGGTTTTAACTACTCCGATCGCCTGCATATCAGGCTTTGGGGCACAAAAGAAGGGGTTTAAAGCGTAAATTTAGGCGGCATTGCCCGTATCTTTACGGCGCGAAACGAAAATTTAATAAACGGAGCTAAGATGATAATAAGAAAAATGTTTAAATTTGAAAACGCTCACATCGTTAGATTTTGTAGCTCGAAACGCTGCAAAACGAGCATCCACGGACACTCTTACAGGGCTGAAATTTTACTGGAGTCAAATTTCCTCGATAACGCGGGGATGGTGTATGATTTTGGTCTAATGAAGCGCGACATCGGCTGCATCATCGATAGCTTTGATCACTGCACGACGATATTTAGCGGCGACGGAGCCGAGTATAAAAACGACCTCAAAAAGCACTCTGCGCGCTGGATCGAGATCCCGCTAAACCCCTCCGCAGAGCAGTTTTGCAGGATATTTTTCGTGATGATCGATAGGCTTTTAAAAACCACGCAGATGCAAAACGGCGAGCGCGAGGTGAAGCTTCACAGCGTCATCGTCCACGAGACCGACACGGGCTATGCGCAGTGCTTCAGAGAGGATGCATATAACGCCAAAATGGGCGAGGTAAATTTAAACGAGATCGTCTTTTCCGAGGGCGTGAGAGCCGAGTGGGAGGACGCGGAGCTGTTTGAGAAGATCAAGCTAGGCAAAAAAATAGTAAATCCAAAGGAGGTCTAGCGCAAATGAGGAAAGTTTTTGCGATTTTGACGCTAGCGGCGCTGTTTTTTAGCGGCTGCGAGGATAAAAAGGAGCCCGCATCGCTAGATCTAGGGGGCACCGTGCCTAGCGACGTGCCTATCGCACAAAGCGATGCAAACGTAAGCATCGACGAAAACATGCCGCCCGAGCCGGTGCCCGAAAAATGAAATTTAACGAGCATCTATCAGAGCTCTACGAGCTAGCGCGATCCATCCACATCGGGCTAGCCTTTGCGCTTTTGGCCTTAGTCGCGGCGCACTTTTGCCTGATAAATTTCGGCATAAATTCACCCGCCTACGCTAGACGCATCAGACTGCTTTTGCCTACCTACTACGCGTTTTTGGCCGCGATGATGCTTACGGGGCTACTTTTGATGAGCGTTTTTTACTTTTATCCGAGCCTCAAGGCTCTCGTAATGATCGCAGTTTGGGTGCTGCTTATCGGGCTTGGAGCGATGGAGTTTAAGCGGCTAAAAACGGCAATAAAAACGAAAAATTTTGCCGATTTTAGAGCCAAAATGCGCCTAAAAATCGCGGCTGATTTTGTTTTGATACTTATCGCAAGCGGGGTGAGATGAAATTTTTATATTCAAAAGAGGCAAAAAGCGAGCAAATAAGGCTTGAGGGCGAGGCGTTTTTGCACCTAAAGGCGCGGCGCGCTAAGGTAGGCGAGCGCATCGACGTGCGAAATTTGACCGACAGACAAAACCACATCTATGAAATCGTAAATTTAGACAAAAAGGGTGCGGAGCTAAATTTAATATTTTCGCACGACGTGGAAGCGCGAAATGGCGATCTAACGCTAGCTTGGGCCGTCGTCGATCCAAAAACGATCGAAAAAACGCTGCCCGGCCTAAATGAAATGGGCGTAGCCAAAATCGTCTTTTTTTACGGCGAGTTTTCGCAAAAAAACTTTAAGCTCGATTTTTCGCGACTAGAGCGCATTTTGATAAGCTCGTGCGAGCAGTGCGGACGAAACGATTTGATGAAATTTGAAATTTATAAAAGCCTGAACGAGCTAGCCAATTTTTACCCTAACGTCGCTCTTATCGACTTTGAGGGCGAAAATCTAGACGGCTATGCGGGTAAGGAAATTTTAACGATCGGGCCCGAGGGGGGATTTAGCGGAAGCGAGCGAGAGACGGTCGCAAAAAAATACGGACTAAGAGCAAAAAATATTTTGCGCTCGCAAACGGCGATTTTAGGCATAGCGGCTAAAATTTTGATCTAAATTTGATTTTTTACGAAGTTTTTTGTATAATCTCGCCTTACTTTAAATGAAAATTAAAAAATCAGACGATAAAAGGACAAAAAATGAAAAAAGAAATTCATCCGGAATTTGTTGAGTGCAAAGTAACTTGCGCTTGCGGCAACACCTTCACTACGAAGTCAAACAAAAACGAGATCAGAGTGGACATCTGCTCAGAGTGCCATCCGTTTTTCACGGGTAGCGAAAAGATCGTAGATAGCGCGGGCCGCGTCGATAAATTTAAGAAAAAATATAACTTAAAATAATCCTTTGCTGTATTTCGTTCCTACGCCGATAGGAAATTTAAGCGATATCTCGCTTCGCGCTTTGAGCGTTTTGCGCGAATGCGAGATACTCTTTTGCGAAGATACCAGAGTCGCAAAATCTCTCATAAACCTGCTAAATACGCGTTTTGACGCAAATATAAATATCCAAAAATTTATCCCGCTACACACGCACAACGAAGATGAAATTTTATCCAAAATCGAGCTTGAGATTTTTGATAAAAACGTCGCGTTTTTAAGCGATGCGGGTATGCCGGGCATCAGCGATCCGGGAGCCGCGCTCGTAAATTTTGCGATAAAAAACGGTATCGCATATGAAGTGCTAAGCGGATCAAACGCCGCACTCTTAGCCGTCGTCGCAAGCGGTCTTTGCGAAAAAGAATTTTGTTTTCTAGGATTTTTACCCAATAACGGCAAAGAACGAGCCGCAGCGGTGCAAAATGCGCTAAATTCGCCGTTTCCGGCAGTTATCTACGAAAGTCCCAAGCGCATACTTTCGCTCATTTTGGACTTTGCCAAGCTTGAGCCGGATAGAGAAATTTTTGCCATAAAAGAGGCGACGAAAAAATTTGAAACTAAATTTAGAGCCACGGCAAGCGAGTTGGCAAAAAAACTGCAAAATGCAAATTTAAGCGGCGAGTGGTGTGTCGTAGTGCAAAAAAATCCAAATTTTACCTCAGAAAAAATCACTCAAAACGATATTTTAGAGCTTGAAATTTCACCCAAAGCCAAGGCCAAACTCCTAGCCAAAATCACCGGCAGAAATGCCAAAGAAATTTACTCAGAGCTCACTCGCTAAAACCCAATTGCGCGCTTAAACAAGCGACGAATTTATCCGAAATTTAGCTAAATTTTACCGATTTTTAGCTATTATCAGGCGATGATAATATACGGAAAACAGCTATTTTTGCACATCATAAAAAACTATAAAAAAAGCGTCAAAACGGTCTATCTCGCCAAGGAGTGCGACAAGGCGCTATTTTCGCAGATCGTAGGCGTCGGCGCGCCGATAAAACGCATGGATAATCAAAAAGCTCAAGCTCTCGCACACGGCGGCAATCACCAGGGTTTTTTAGCCGAGGTCGAAGAGTTTGAGTTTAAGAGCATCGACGAGATAAAAAAACAAAATTTTATAGCGGTTTTATACGGACTTAGCGACGTCGGAAACATCGGTGCCATCGTCCGAACAGCGCATGCACTCGGCTGCGGAGGCGTCATAGTCGTGGCTAAAAATTTGGCGATGGAAGGCGTGTTGCGGGCTAGTAGCGGAGCAGCCTATGAGGCAAATATCGCTCTCATAGAGGACGGACTTAGCTTGCTAAACGAGCTAAAACAAGTCGGATTTAAAATTTACGCCACGGCAAGCGGCGGCAAAAACGCCCATGAGGTCAAATTTGATCAAAAAGTCGCGCTCGTGATGGGCAGCGAGGGCGAAGGCTTGCATAAAAAAGTCCTTGCCAAAAGCGACGAAATAGTAGGAATAAAAATGAAAAACGACTGGGACAGCCTAAACGTCTCGGCTGCGTTTGCCATACTTTGCGATAGGATTATAAATGAATGATATAAGTTTAATAAAAGAGCTGGGACTAAACGAAGTTTCGAGAAGAACTCATATAGAGGCCGAGCACCTAGGATACATCGCTGATAAAAATTTTGAAAAATTGGTACGTTTAAACGTTAAAGGCTTCATTAAAATTTTAGAGCGCGAGCTAAATATCGACTTTTCGCAATGGATGAGCGAGTATGAGGCGTTTATGTCCGAGCACAATCAAAACAATGAGCACAAAAGCATAACCGTATCGCCTAAGATCTCCGCATACACCGCGGACGGCGGGCACTCTAATACAGGCGTGAAACTTCTTATATTAGCGCTCATTATAGCGGTTGCTGGCGTAATATACGTACTTAACGAAGGTGATTACTTTAGCAATGTTTTAAATATTTTTGAAGACAAGAACAAAAGCGTTACCTACACCGGAGCCGTCGCCGTCCAACAAGCAGCCAAAAACCTAAACGAAGCAAAACAAGAGAGCAAAAACGCTACAAATGACGAAAATCTATACGCCATAAAAAATCTCGAACCTATTTTACCGACCGAAGAAAATACGTCCGTAGCTGTAGCTATACCTGAAGTAAATTTGGGCGTAAATACCGATAAAAACGAAACCGCACAAACAAATAAAGAAGAAAATATCACGCAAAATCAAGAACAAAATACCTCAAGTGATGCTTCTAAAGAGATAAAGCAAGCAAGCGACGATAAAATTTGGCATCTAACGGCAAGCACCAAAGAAATAAAAATCGTACCGCGCAAAAAAACGTGGCTGGGCGTTATAAATTTGGACGAAAATAAAAAGCGCTCTTTAGATACCGCAAATAGCTTTACGATCGAAATAGGCAAAAAGCAGCTCGCGGTAACCGGACACGGCGACATAAACCTCGAAATAGACGGGCAAACGATCAAATTTGGCGACGATAGGCCAAAAAGATTTTTAATAGAAAAAGACAAGGTTTCGCTGCTCACATACGACGAATTCGTAGCTCTAAATAAGGGCAAATCGTGGTAAAAAAGCTTTTACTTTTGACTGCTAGCGCGGCCTTTTGCTTTGCGGCTAGCGTGGTGGATATAGCAGGCGGCTTGCTAGGTCAAAATAGCGCAAAAGCGACTCAGCTCTTTGGCGACGGCTCTGCATATCTAAACGCAAGCGGCAAGCCCGATATCGCTAAAATTTCAAACGTTTTAAAGTCAAATTCGCTCCTGCATCTATCCTACAAACAAAACGTCAAAGTAAATATCAAATTTATCTCGCGCCAAAACAACCCGCTACTTATTATGAAGATCGCCAAAGACGCTCTCAACGGCCTTGGCTACAACAACATCCTAACGAGCGAATTTTCTAACGTCGGCGGCGCGCTTTGGGGCGTGACGATCGATACCAAATTTATCCCCGATCCCGGCTCGCTCTACGCCGCCTTTAAAGAAAGCGGCACCGAGATAACGGACATAAATAGACCCGGCGAGCTATCCTACGAGTATGTCATTGACGCGTCAAATTCATCTATAAACCAAACTCCCGTGCAGTTTTCGCAAGAAGTCCAGCTCTCAAAGCCGCTCGAACCCTATCTCATCGACGTAAGCGGTGCAAAGAGCGCGACGATAAGCGCTAGCACAGAGGATCGCTGGTCCGCCGTCGTGAGAATTTTGGATAAAAATCTAAATTTGATCGACGAAAAGCAAAGCAACAAGGCCGTAAATAGCCTAAAAGTATCGCTCCCTCAAAATGCAAAATACATAATGATCGACGATGCGGTCAGTCTAGAAAATATCAAACGAGGACTCAAAATCTACCTAGAATAAGGAGAAATTTATGTTTGACGAGATTAGATTTAATACCATAGAACGACTTCCAAACTACGTATTTGCCGAGGTGAACGCGATAAAAATGGCGGCACGCCGAGCGGGCGAAGATATCATCGATTTTTCGATGGGAAACCCGGAGGGTCGCACGCCTCAGCATATCGTCGATAAACTCTGCGAAAGCGCACAAAAAGACAAAACTCACGGCTACTCGGCAAGTGCTGGCATCTACAAACTGCGCCTAGCCATCTGCAACTGGTACAAGCGCAAATACGGCGTAAATTTAGACCCCGACACCGAAGCCGTCGCAGTTATGGGTAGCAAGGAGGGCTTCGTGCACCTAGCCCAAGCCGTGATAAACCCGGGCGACGTCGCCGTAGTGCCAGATCCTGCATATCCGATCCACACGCAGGCGTTTTTATTTGCCGGCGGTAGCGTGGCGAAGATGCCGCTAAAGTACAACGATAAATTTGAGCTTGACGAAAATAAATTTTTCGAAGACCTGCTTCACACGATCCACTCAAGCTCGCCAAAACCTAAATACGTCGTCGTAAATTTCCCGCACAACCCGACGACCGTAACCGTGCAAAAGAGCTTCTATGAGCGGCTAGTCGCGATGAGTAAACAAGAGCGCTTTTACGTGATCTCCGACATCGCCTACGCCGACCTTACTTTTGACGGCTACAAGACGCCGAGCATCTTTGAGGTTGAAGGCGCAAAAGATGTCGCCGTCGAGTGCTACACGCTATCAAAAAGCTACAATATGGCCGGCTGGCGCGTAGGATTTTTATGCGGAAATAAGCGCCTTTGCGCCGCTCTTAAAAAGATAAAATCATGGGTCGATTACGGCATGTTTACTCCGATCCAAGTCTCCGCTACCGTCGCACTAGACGGCGATCAAAGCTGCGTCGAGGAGATTCGTCAAATTTACGAAAAACGCCGCGATGTGATGCTAGAAGCCTTTGCAAGCGCTGGCTGGGAGATGCATAAACCAAGCTCGAGTATGTTTATCTGGGCAAAAATCCCGCCGCAAGTCGGAAACATCGGTAGCCTCGAGTTTTCAAAGCAGCTTTTAACTAAAGCTAGCGTCGCGGTGAGCCCAGGCATCGGCTTTGGCGAGGGCGGCAATGACTACGCACGCCTTGCTCTCATCGAGAACGAAAACCGCATCCGCCAAGCAGCGCGAAATATCAAAAAATATCTGAAAGAATTTGCATGAATATAGCCATTTTAGGCGTCGGCACAGTCGGCGAAGCCGTAGCTAAAATTTTACTCCAAAACAAAAAACTGATCACAGCAAGAT
Source organism: uncultured Campylobacter sp. (assembly GCA_963519525.1). Classification (GTDB taxonomy): domain Bacteria; phylum Campylobacterota; class Campylobacteria; order Campylobacterales; family Campylobacteraceae; genus Campylobacter_A. The sequence continues at coordinate 3,650 of CAUQOI010000007.1, read as the reverse complement.
GCGGCGAGGAGATAGTCCCGGTTATAGGCGTCGTTAGAAATTTAAAAAAAAAAAGAGACGTCGCCATTCCGCTTACTGATGACATAGATAACGTCATAAAGCGCGACGATATCGACGTTTTCGTTGAGCTTATGGGCGGCGTCGAGGAGCCCTTTAGGGTCGTTAGCAAAATTTTAGAGCGCAAAAAAGCCGTCGTAACGGCAAACAAAGCGCTACTAGCCTATCACCGCTACGCCTTGCAAAATTTAGCGCAAAACACGCCGTTTGGCTTCGAGGCTAGCGTCGCGGGCGGCATACCTATCATCAGAGCCCTTCGCGAGGGCCTTAGCGCAAACCACATCCTAAGTATCAACGGGATTTTAAACGGCACGAGCAACTACATCTTAACCTCTATGATGAGCAAGGGGTCAAATTTCGCGGACGCGCTAAAAAAAGCCCAGGAGCTAGGCTACGCCGAGGCCGATCCGACCTTTGACGTCGGAGGCTTTGACGCGGCGCACAAGCTACTGATCTTAGCCAGCATCGCATACGGCGTGCACGGCAACCCCGAAGACATCCTAATAGAAGGCATCGAAGGCATCACGCCCGAGGATATCTTTTTCGCTAACGATTTCGAGTACGTCATCAAACTGCTCGCCATCGCCAAAAAAACGGGCGACAAGGTCGAGCTGCGAGTACATCCCGCACTCGTACCAAAAGACAAAATGATAGCTAAAACAGACGGCGTGACAAATGCCGTGAGCGTAGTGGGCGACGCAGTCGGCGAGACGATGTTTTACGGTCCGGGCGCGGGCGGTCCTGCGACGGCGAGCTCGGTCATCAGTGATCTCATCGATATCGCCAGAGACGGCAAATCCCCGATGCTAGGCTACAAGGCACCGTTTGAGCTAAACGCGCTCGAGCTTTTAGATCCGAGCGAAATTCGTACGAAATATTATTTTAGGCTCAGAGTCGAGGACAAAGTCGGCGTGCTGGCTAAAATCACGAATTTAATGAGCGAAAACAACCTCTCTATCGACAGCCTGCTACAAAAACCAAAGGACGAAAGTCCATATGCGACGCTATTTTTCACGACTCACACGAGTGTGGAAAAGGACGTCAGACGCACTATGGAAATTTTGCAAGAGCAAGAGTTTGTAAAAGAAAAGCCTTTTATGATGAGGATAGAAGAGTAAAATTTGGGGCTTAAGGCGTATCTTTTCGGCAAAAGCTCCGAGGATCTGGCTTGCGAGTTTTTGCTAAAAAACGGCTGCGAGATCCTCGCTAGAAATTTTAGCTCCAAATTTGGCGAGATCGACGTTATCGCTAAAAAAGACGGCATCTTGCACTTCGTTGAAATCAAAGCCACGCAGGGCGACTATGAGACCGAGTATCGCCTCACGCCCGCTAAATTTAATAAAATTTTAAAAACTATCGATTTTTATCTGTTACAAAACGGCGCAAATGCCGATTTTCAGGTCGATTTGATCGCGATAAAAAAGAGCGAGATAAAGTGGATAGAAAATATTAGTTTATAAAAATTCTTATTTAGCAAAAATTTAAATACTTTCGTGTATAATTACAACTATCTTTAAAAAGGAGAATAAAATGGGAAAATACATAGAACTAACAACTGCGAATTTCGACGTCGCTAAAGAGGGCGTCGCGCTAGTAGATTTTTGGGCGCCTTGGTGCGGACCTTGCCGTATGCTTGCTCCGGTTATCGACGAGCTAGCTGAGGAGTTTGAGGGCAAAGCTAAAATTTGCAAAGTAAACACTGATGAAGTGCAAGACCTAGCCGTAGAATTTGGCATCCGCTCGATCCCTACGCTTCTATTTTTTAAAAATGGCGAAGTCGTAGAACAAATGGTTGGCGCACAATCAAAACAAGCTATCGCCGATAAGATAAATTCGCTTCTTTAATGGTTTTTAGACGAGGAGGAAGCCTGCTTCCTCTCACCTCCGTTTTTGCGTCTTTTATCGGTGCAGCGCTGGTAGCAGGCGTATTTGCTTACAATAATTACAGATTTTCGCAGTACAAATTCGTAAATTTTAACGAGCTGGTTTTTTACGAGCAGGCTCAAATTTTTGCGCCGCAGGACGATAAATTTTTACTCGTGGTTTTTAGTTCCAACCAATCAAACTGGAGAGAAATTTTAAAAACTTCAAGCAAGGATTTAAAAATCGTCGCCGTGGATTTACTCCAAAAACGCGCGCCTAGCGAGGGAAATATAAATTTCGTCGCGTCGGATATAAATACGATTTTAAAGCTGATGCACGTCCTAAATATCACGTCTTTGCCCGCTAGCGTAGAGCTAAAGGCGCAAAAGGGCGGCGTTTATAAACAAGATTCAAAAATAAATAAAATTTAAAAGGAAGAAATATGTTAGATTTAGCAATCATCGGAGGCGGCCCTGCCGGACTTAGCGCGGGACTTTACGCCACTCGCGGCGGATTAAAAAACGTCGTAATGTTTGAAAAGGGAATGCCGGGCGGCCAGATAACGGGCAGCTCTGAGATAGAAAACTACCCCGGCCAAAAGGCTCCCGGCGAGAGCGGTATCGACTTCATGAGCACGTGGGTCGCTCAGTGCACGCATTTTGGGCTAAAGCACGAGATGGTGGGCGTCGAGCGCGTGGTAAAAAACGCCGACGGCAGCTTTACAGTCAAGCTTGAAGGCGGTAAAGAAGAGCACGCCAAAGCGGTCATCGTAGCCACCGGCTCCACTCCGCGCCGCGCAGGCTTTGCGGGCGAGGACGAGTTTTTCGGCAGAGGCGTGAGCACCTGCGCGACTTGCGACGGATTTTTCTATAAAAACAAAGAGGTCGCGGTTCTAGGCGGCGGCGACACGGCTATCGAGGAGGCCCTATATCTAGCCAACATCTGCTCGCGCGTCTACATCATCCACCGCAGAGACGAGTTTCGCGCCGCTCCGGTGACGCTAGAAAAGGCTCGCGCTAACGCCAAGATCGAGTTTATCACGAGCGCTACGATCAAGCAGGCCTACGGCGACAAAGCAGGCCTAGCAGGCCTAATCATAAACACTAAAGAGGGCGAGCGCGATCTAAAAGTGCCGGGCGTTTTCGTATTCGTCGGACTTAACGTAAACAACGACGTCCTTCGCCAAGAAAACGGCGAATTCGTATGCGAAACCGAGGACGGCGGCCAAGTTAGCGTCGATCTAAAGATGCAAACTAGCGTACCTGGGCTATTTGCCGCGGGCGATATCAGAAAAGACGCGCCAAAACAAGTCATCGTAGCCGCGGGAGACGGCGCAGTAGCGGCCCTTAGCGCGCTTAGCTACATCGAGAGCCTACACTAAGATTTATCAAATTTAGCCGAGCTTTTCGGCTAAATTTTCTTTTTACTTCAAATTTTTCCAAATTTACCGAGTTTTGCTTCGTCCTTTCAAAGATTTATTTCCCCCGCATTTTCCAAATTTCCCATCCAAATTTCACTCAAATTTAACCGCCCTTTGGCTAAGATTTCGCAAATTTGACTTAAGGGATGAATTTGAACAAACTCGCACTTAGCCTCGCCGCTCTTTTCCTCATCGTTTTTATAAATTTTATTTACGAAAAGCTATCCGGCCCCACTCGTTTCGTCGTTACCGCCGATACTAAGATAATCCCCGGTTCGGAGCTAAGCAAATACGTAACGCAAGAGGAGAT